>NZ_JAUBSA010000009.1:0-131973 GCF_036702115.1 Microcoleus sp. LAD1_D5
CTTATCACCAGCGACCGTTGCCGTTGGTGAGTGCAGTGACGATCGCGATTTAATAGCTGTTTAGTCTAAACTCCAGTAATTAAATTTTAGATTTTATAATTTTGGAAAACTTAATTTTTAATAATTTGAAAAGTGCCGAAAGTCGCATTACTTTTTGAAAGTGGTATTGCACTAAGTTGGGTTGTCAAGTACAATCAATAGGCTTACCATATAAAATTAAGTTAAGGAAATGCAAAAATACGTTTGTACAGTTTGCAATTACGTCTACGATCCCGAACTAGGCGACCCCGACGGGGACATAGCTCCCGGCACTGCCTTTGAAGATATCCCCGACGATTGGGTTTGTCCCACTTGCGGGGCGGCAAAATCCGATTTTGAACCAGAATAAGCGAGAAAAAATTTGTCCGATCGAATGCTCAAAATTACAGTTATCGGTGGCGGTGCAGCAGGTTTTTTTAGTGCAATTACCTGTGCCAAAACCTACCCGCAGGCCCGCGTCACTTTACTAGAAGCTGGCCGGCAACTCCTGGCAAAAGTTCGCATCTCTGGCGGCGGGCGCTGCAATGTGACTCACGCTTGTTTTGACCCCGGTGTTTTAGTGCAGAATTACCCCAGAGGAGGGAAAGCTCTGCGCGGTGCTTTTACTCGATTTCAACCCCGCGATACTGTAGAATGGTTTGCTGGTCACGGTGTGAAGTTGAAAACCGAAGAAGACGGGCGAATGTTTCCGACCACAGACGATTCGGGGACCATTGTTAACTGTTTGATTCGCGCTGCTGAGGATGCAGGCGTAAAAATTCGCACGGGCGATGCAGTAGTTTCAGTAAAGAAATTAACAGGGAATACATCAGAGAGCGAACAGGGGGACACCGCCCCTAGGTTTGAAATTGAGTTGAAGTCGGGGGAGAGTTTTAAGTGCGATCGCATTCTTCTCGCTACAGGCAGCAATCCTTCGGGTTATAAGTGGGCAAAAGAGTTAGGTAATACTGTAGAACAGCCCGTTCCTTCTCTATTTACTTTTAATATTTCCGACAGCAGAATCAAAGAATTAGCCGGAATTTCTGTTCCTAATGCTAAGGTGAAATTGCCGGGAGCTAAATTAGAACAAAGCGGGCCTTTGCTAATTACTCACTGGGGTTTAAGTGGGCCCGCTGTCCTCAAACTTTCGGCTTGGGGTGCGAGATTTTTGCACGATCGCCATTATAAAACATCTGTCCTGATTAATTGGCTTCCCCAGTACAATGCGGAAGTTTTGCGACAGCAACTGCTAGCGGTTAAGTCGCAGCTGTCGCACCGATTGATTGTCTCTAGCTGTCCGTTTCCGGTGCCGCGCCGCCTCTGGGAACGCTTGACAAGTTCGATCGGCATTGATGAGCAAAAACGCTGGGCCGACTTATCGAATAAAGGGATCGATCGCCTCCTGCAAGAACTCGTTCAAGGCGAATATCAGATTGCCGGAAAAGGGGCATTTAAGGAAGAATTCGTCACCTGCGGCGGTGTCAACCTCAAAGAAGTCGATTTCAAGACAATGGAAAGCCGCCGCTGTCCCGGACTTTTCTTTGCTGGCGAAATCTTGGATATCGACGGCGTGACGGGCGGTTTCAACTTCCAAAGTGCTTGGACTACGGCGTGGTTGGCCGGGAACGCGATCGGCCAATGAACTCGATCTAGACTTGCCAGTATTAAATTTTGTGTTATTTTTGAATTAAGGCGCACCAAATGTGCATCCACTTCAGCTTCTAGACAAAATTCACACTTTTGCTGAGTTAACATTGGGTGAGATACATGAAAAACTTGAATCTAAAAACCCTAAAGTTCGATCGCAACCTTGAGGGCCATTTTGACTCACCTTTCATCGAAAAAAAAGGGTTGCTGGAATTCAACCCCAAATTTATCACTCCCGAATTTTTAACAGCCTGGACGTTTGAAACACACCTGTACGACGAACAAGTTGCGATCGACCACTTTGTCATCACATTTCCCAGCCGAACCGAACTCGAAAACTACGCCGAATCTTTTTACCCCTTGGGTGCCAAAACAGTTGAAGGCCCCGACTTATTCCCGATTAACTTTTGTGCGGGAAATATTAACGTTCCCTCCGATTTGTGGCTGCATTTAATGACTTTATTAATGCCAGCGGGCGGCTTAGTAGTATTAGATGCGCCCCACGCAGCCGGCGACCAAAAAAACCGCTTCCAGCAAGAAAGAGGATTAACAGCAGTTCACCACGTCGCGCTTCGAGTCGAAAACGTGCAGAATGCTGCTACGATATGGCAAAATAAAAACTTTAAACCCCTATCAGAGCGTCCTCTAGACTACGGCTCATTAACCCAGTGGTTTCTGCAAAACCCCGCCGGACAAATTATCGAATTAATCGAGCGCCACCCCGGCAATAACGCCACTTTCGACTGCAAAAACATCGCAGGTTTGCGCCTCAGCGAAATCGCAGTTGAGTAGGGCAGGCAAGATGCCTGCCCCAAATTTCCCAATTCAAATTTCCCAATTCAAAATTTATCTTGTTCCCAGTCTCAGACTGGGAATGCCGATTCGGAGGCTCTGCCTCCTGTCTTTTCACTAATAAAATATATGGTTGCAATAAAAATCCCCAAAGTCACTTTTCAACCCCCAACATTCAACTCAATTGAAGAAGAACGCCGCCACCGCAAACAACGTTTAGCCGCCGCATTCCGATTATTTGCCCGCTTCGGATTCAGCGAAGGAATTGCCGGACACATCACCGTCCGCGACCCCGAACACCTCGACCATTTTTGGGTCAATTCTTTTGGAATGCACTTTAGTTTAATTCGAGTCAGCGACCTAATTTTAGTCAACCACAAAGGCGAAGTTGTTGAAGGAAATAAACCCGTAAACGAAGCAGCATTTGCCATTCATTCCCAAGTGCACAGCGCCCGCCCCGACGTAATCGCAGCAGCCCACGCTCATTCTCCCTACGGCAAAAGTTGGTCGAGTTTGGGTCGCGTGCTTGACCCGCTGACGCAAGATGCTTGTTCTTTTTATGAAGACCAAGCTTTATTTGACGATTACACCGGAGTTGTTTTGGAAATCGAAGAAGCTAAACGCATCGCCAAAACTTTAGGTGAGAAAAAAGCTATTATTTTACAAAATCACGGACTATTAACAGTAGGTCAAACAGTAGATGAAGCGGCTTGGTGGTTTATTTCAATGGAACGTTCTTGTCAAGCGCAGTTAATGGCAGAAGCAGCGGGAAAACCAATTCTCATCAAGCCAGAATGTGCGCGTTTGACACAGCAACAAGTAGGGTCTCACCGTATGGGATGGTTTAGCTTTCAACCGCTTTATGACATGATAGTGCGCCGGGAACCCGACCTATTAGATTAGGAACTAGGCGGTTGAAATCGCTAGTACACAAACACCGTCCGCCTGCGGCGAATAAAGAATGAAGGGGTATTAAAGCCGGATTTAGTATCAGAAGTGAAAAATTTATAAATTCATGCTGACACGGATTCCAGCCAAGCTATCAAATCCTCTTGACTGGTAAAATCTAACACGATTTCTCCTAAATCATCTAATTGTTCGAGAGATAGCTGCTGGATGCGAGTTTGGATTTCCGGCGAAATTTCACCAGTTCGCCGCGCGATTTGACGCAGAATTAATGCTGTTTGCCCCTCAATTATGCCTTCTTTGCGGCTTTTAATAATAGCACCGCGCTGGTCTTCAAAAAACATTTCCCGCTTTTCCACTTCCTCTAATTCCTTAAGGGTTAAATTACTTCGGCTGGCGATGGAAAAAGCTGTTTGAATTTCGGGAATTGATGCAAATTTTTCAGGAATTTCATCGAAGAGGGGAGCATTTTTGATAAAATAAATCCAGCTTTGAATTATGTTTTCGACTTGTTCCAGTTCTTTGTTAAACTTGGGCAGTTCGACAAACACTAATTCGATTTCTCTGTTATAATACTCGAAGTTTTCTTCTAGTTCTTTAAATACAAAATGGGTGAGAAACTTTTCGGTATTTTCAAATAGAATAAAATCGGTAATTGTTAAAGCAATGAGAGGATTTAATTTCGAGTATCCTTCCCTGGGTCTGAGTTGAGTTGCGTAGGTTTTGGCGGCATTGTACACTACCCGTTTAGTAAAAGCTTCTACATTTATTACCTGCATTTCGATAATCACAGTTTTGTTGCCTGTAATTTTGGCTTTAACATCCAGGTAAGTGTCTTTTAATCCAGTAACGCTCGGCGCGGCGTAAAGGTCAATAATTTCTAAGTCTTCAATGGTTGGCTGTGCGTCATAGAGCATCGCATTGAGGAAGCTAATCAAAATGTCTTTGCTCTGGGGCGAACCAAAAATTTTTTTGAAACCAAAATCTGTTTTAGCACTGATGAAAGGCATAATTAGTAATGGTAATTGGTAATAGGGGCGTTTAAATCACAAAAGTCCTTCCATTTCTAAGTCTTCAATAATCTGCAATCCGCGCGGGTCGCCAACTCGCAAAAGTGAAGATTTAGCATCTTCCCTCACGCCCATATCTTCATCTTCTTCTAAAGCTTCAATCAAACCGTCGATCGCCCCAGCGTACACTATATTATTCGGCAATTCGCGGGCCAGTTGCCCGATCGCCCAAGCGCAGTTGCTCCGCACAGCAGATACAGCATCTCCCCGCAGCGCTTCAATCAACGGCGGAATCGCAGCAATCAGCACATAGTAACCAACCTTTGCCATTTGACCCAGAGAACTCGCCGCCCACAAACGCACCGCCGAAATATCTGTTTTCAGAGCATCAATTAAAGATGGCAAAGCGCGCTGATCTCTGCAATTTCCCAAAGCCCAAACTACCCCTTTGCGAACGTAACCGTTCCAATCGCGGTTGAGCTGAAGAATCAGCGGTTCCACAGCATCGGGACTCGGATTTCGCCCCAAACCATAAGCCGCGCTCACCCGCACCAAGGGGCAACCGTCTCTCAACAAATTAATTAAATGCGAAATTGCTCGATCGTCTTGCAGTTCGCAAAAAGCCCGCGCCGCAATCATCCGGTGCTGAGGTTCCGGGGATTCCAGCAAAGGCAGCATTTCCTCGGGATCTGGCAGCGGGGGTTCGGATTCGTCAAATTGATCCAAAGGGCTTTCCAGTTCCGTATCAGTATCAAGGGCGTTGGGGTAGTCGTTATTGTTCATAAAAAAACTTTACCGCACAGAGGATGCTCCTAAGCAACTCAGTCAGCAGTCAGCAGTCAGCAGTCAATAATTGTAGGGTGCGCGCGCAGTACCTTACTACTGAGATATTGCACCATTGTCAGCAACAGGCTTTTGGGCCTGTTCCACAAGAAAATTTATCTTTTGTGGAACAGGCCAGAAAGCCTGTTCATAAAAGGCTAATTGAGAATGGTGCAACATATGAGTTACTACAAACGAATATCTCTGCTGTTACTTAAGTTGGTAGTGAGGAATTCAGTCCTCATAATTTGGATGAATCAGGACTTTAGCCCTGATTCCAAACCACTAGAATTTATTTTTCAAAGAGACTTGAGCATCGAGACGGAATGACTTTGATAGCCTAATTTTTGATAGAGATTCACCGCCGGCTGATTGCTCAGAAATACTTGCAAACCAATTTGCCGATCGCCCCTTTCCCGCGCCCAGTTTTCAGCATGAATAACTAAAGCTGCACCGATCCCCAGACGGCGGTGTTCCGGTGCTACGTAGAGCAAAAAAATGTGAGCGTGGCGGGCTCCTGTGGTTTGGTCGATCGAATTTCCCAACCACAAACATCCCACAACCGATGTCAGATTTTGGACTTGAGATTGGGGATTGAGATGCTGCGAGGGAAGCATCGGCAAAATTTCTGCCTCTTCCTGGCTGTTTTTCTGGCACTCTACCCACCAAACCGGCGTCTGGTTAGAAAAATACTGCTCGACAGTTTGAGCCAAATGTCCCAATTCCCCATCCGGGTAAAGCTCTTGATATGTCCGGTGCATAAACTTTACCAGTTTTGCCCGATCGAGTCCGGATCCCGATCGCAGCCAGTAACCCGGTATTAGTTGAGCAGACATCAGCTCAGCGGACACGGAGAGCGGCCTCATTTAGCCCCAAGAAAATTGGATTGACTACTGCCGCTTGCTTTTGGGGGATCGCTTCCTCAATCGGTGCCGGGGCAGCCATGTCACCAGGCAAAAAGATGCGAGCACTGACTGCTACCAGAGCCGCGAAAAATACTAATACCGCTATCAATGGAGCAATGTATTGACGAATGATACCCATAACCGCAAAAACTTAATTCTTGAGTTGATATTATCAAGTGTACCATAAAATCTTGTCAGCTATAATGGCTACCATTGGACAATCAGCTCAAGAAGAGAGCGATCGCAAATACCAACAAACAGAAAATATAATATTATGAGTGCCTCGCCTGCTGTTTATGAAGCTCTGGCTAAATCAATTGTTTTTTTGAATCAAAAGCCGAGCGCGCAAAATGAAGTTTCGAGTTTCCTAGATACTAATGGCTACTATATCGATCGCATATTTGACGACCCCGAAACAAACTTTTATGCGATCGGGTTCGGTTCATCCAATCCCGAAAACCCGCCCGCCCTCGTATTTAAAGGTACAGACTTCATCGACGGCGACGCTATCTTTTCCGACTCGCGGGACATTGGTTTACCTGAATTTGAAAAGAACAAAGATAATATCAAAAATTGGCTCACAGAAATCGGGCAAAATACTGGTAAAAACCCCAACAAATTATTGCCCGATGTCATCGGGCACAGTTGGGGCGGAGCAGTCGCTCAAATTGTAGCAACCGAATACACATCTCTGACCGGAGATATCTTTACTTTCAACTCTCCGGGAGTCTCAGCGAGTACATTCAACACTTTTCGGAGAAATCTCAGCAGGGCAGGCAACAAAAATGTCACTCACTACATTGTCAGCGGAGATGTAGTCAGCTTGTTTGGCGAAGCATTTATCCCAGGTAAAGTATTTATCCAAAGTTTTACAGACCCGAGTATTAATCCCTTAACTGTTTTGGCCAAACATCGAAGTGAAAATTTGTTAACTACTCCGCCCGTGGGTTTTTTGCAGAGGCAAATTTCCGTAGAACAATTAAACAGTCCCGAATTTACTTATAACAACGACTCGGATTTTAACGAATTTATCGCTGCCCTAAATTTTCCCCTGGCCAATGTGTCAATCCCAATCAGAACCAGAGGCGGTGCAGAGAGTTTGAGAACAGCACCAGAATTTTCTTTTGTGCAGTTAATCAGACAAATGCAGTACGGTTTAGCTCCCTTACAACCGAATTATTTATCAGGGGACGATCGCAACAATACTGCTACCGGCGGCCCTGGAGAGGATACAGTTATCGGCAATCGCGGTAACGATACTCTCAGAGGCAATCGAGGTAATGACAGCATCATCGGTGGTGATGGCGACGATTTCTTGTACGGCGGCAGAGATAACGATTATTTGGAGGGTGGCGACGGAAATGATTTGATTTCCGGTGAGTTTGGCAACGATTTTTTAATTGGTGGTGCGGGGCGCGATCGCTTTGTATTGGAATCCGGCGGCGGAGCAGATGTGATTTTAGATTTTCAAGATAGTGAAGATTTAATTACACTGTCGAGGGGTCTAACTTTTCCTCAAGTTATAGTAACCCAAGGTGTTGACGGAGCTTTAATTAGTATCCCGATTACTGGGGAAATTCTTGCTACTCTCAGAGGCGTAGTTGCCAGCGATCTTACTAGGGTAGATTTTGTATAGCTTTAGTGCTAGAAAATTGGGTAGTTTGGGTGGCGGGAAAGCTGGGCGACTTTAGTACCAAACTTGTTTTTTATCAAAGGGATTGTTGGCTAACCCCGCCCCTACAAAGCTGGGCTGGTTTTGTAGCTAAATTGTTTTTTATTAAAAAGATTGTTGGCTAAGCCGAACCTAAAAAGCAGGGCGATATGAGAAACTAATTTTTTTAATAAGCGTCACTTAATCTACAATGAGTTAACTAACTTAAAAATCAATTCCCCATCAAACGACAGGAAATAAAAAAATATGCCATCCTCCCCCGCCGCTTACGAAACTATAGCCAAGCAACTTGTTTACATAGATAACAACCCCCAGTCTCAAACTTTAGTTCAAACTGGTTTGGCGGCTGCTGGCTACCAAATCGATCGCACCTTTGACGATCCCGGAACTGGATTTCACGCGATCGGCTTAATTTCCACCACCCCAGACAAACCGCCAGTTTTGGTATTTCGCGGCACCGACTCGCCCGTAGATGATATTGCCAACGCAGACCCGCGCGGCACCGGTTTCAACCAATTTGAAGCCAACAAACAAGCATTAGGAAATTGGCTGACCCAAATCAGTCAAGATACAGCCAAAAACCCCAGCCGCTTGCCACCCGACCTTCTCGGACACAGCTTGGGCGGCGCCATAACGCAACTAGCCGCCACCGAATTTACATCTACTATTGGAGATGTTGTCACCTTCAATTCTCCCGGAGTTGCTCAGAGTACAGTCAATTCATTTAAGCAGAAAGTCGGCGCCGGAAAAAATGTAACTCACTACATAGTTAGCGGCGATTTTGTGAGTTTGGGAGGAGAAGCTTTTCTCCCAGGAAAAGTAGTTCTTCAAACATTTACTAACCCCATTATCAACCCGCTACTTGTCTTGGAAAAGCACACGCAAAGCGGTTTGTTAACTTCTCCACCTCCCGGCTTGACTCAGACAGAAATCTCTGTAGACCAGTTGAGCCGCCCTGATTTCACTTTTACCGATTCAGATTATTTAGAGCTGTTAGCTGGCTTAGACTTTGCACTGCCGGCCTTGGGAACATCGCTGGAATCGCGCAGCAGTTTAGAGCAATTAAGAACCACTCCGGGAGCCTCATTTTTAGCAAACGTTGCAGCAATGCAAACTGCTCTAGATCCATCCCAAATTAATAATTTAGTCGGCGATGATGCCAACAATACAGCATCAGGTTTTGGAGGGGACGATATTATCACTGGCAATGGGGGAAACGACACTCTCAGCGGCAACAAAGGCAACGATATTATCAGCGGTAGCAGCGGCAACGACCTGCTATTAGGCGGCAAAGGGGATGACAATTTGAGCGGGGGAGAAGGAGACGATACGCTCATTGGCGGAGCGGGTGCGGATCTCTTAATTGGTGGCGCTGGACGCGACGTATTGGTGTTAGGACTAGGCGCCGGTACAGATACACTGGTAGACTTTCAAAAAGGTCAAGATTTAATCGGTTTGAGCGGAGGTTTGAGCTTCAACCAATTGAGAGTTACTCCAGGCGATTTTATAACGACGATCGAAATTGCCAGTAACGGCGAAGTTCTTGCCAGTATTCCTGGCATTCCAAGTAGTCCGCTAACAGCTAGTGATTTTATTGCGATTTAGTTGGCTGCTGGCAATACAGATATTGGGTAGGGATACAACAATGTTGTGTCCTTATTTTATTTTAGGAAAACAAATACGCACAATTTATACTCTTCCATGATTAAAAACATCAATATTCCTCCAAGGGCGGGTTCACCGAAATCTCGAAAAAAAAGTGCAGACATTGGTAAACCAGCCCCGCCGGAACCTGATAATTATAGCGACCGGACTTGATATTAATCGAAATCGTCAAGTCCAGGTCTGGGCATGGATGCCAATTTTTTCTCATCTTCTAGGGGCAGAAAGAAAATGGTCAGCATACCGGGAATCACAGCCAGCGCGCTCATCAAAAAATAATTTTGATAGCCGAGATTCGCCTGCAAGTAGCCGCTAAAAACGCCCGGAATCAGCACTCCTGCTGCCATAAAAGCCGTTGTAATTGCATAGTGAGATGCTTCATATTCAGGGCGGACAGTCCGCATCAAGAACACTGTATAGGCAGCTACGCCAAGTCCGTAAGTAAATTGCTCGATCGAATTTACGGCATAAGCCCATTCAATCCCCGGTTGATTGATTGCCAACAGCCAATACAGCACGTTAGTCGAATTTTGCAGAATTGCCGTCGGCCACATCCATTTTTTCAGCCCTTGTTTCGCAATCAAATACCCGCCCAGCAACCCTCCTATTAACAGAAATATTACCCCGATCGTACCCGATAACAGACCCATGTCCGATGTAGAAACTGCTAATCCTCCTTTCTCCACTTTATCCATTAAAAATGGCGGAGCCATTTTAAATGTCAAGGCATCGCCTAACCTAAAAATTAAGACATAAGTAACAATCCAACCAATTTTATCTTGCTGGAAATAAGTTTTAAAGGCTTCGATAAAGCTGGTTGTTTGTTGGGGGGTGTCGGATTCCAGCTCGTAATTTCGAGGATAGGGAAGATACCACCGCTGAAAAAGATATATCAGCACAAATATAATCGCACAAATGCCAAAGGCTGTCGCCCATCCGTAGTTAAGCGCCGACACGCTAAAATCCGAACCGAAAAGTGACAGTGGAATGTTTTGATATGTTTTGGTGTCGCCTGTATTTCCGGTGACTAAATGCTGTTCTGCCAGTTTCCCGGCTAAGAACACCAATACACCGCTACCGGCAATGACAGCACCTCTATAAGCAGTGTTGCGAACCCCGACAAACAAGGCTTGCTGGTCTTTATTGAGAGTGTTTAAATAAAATCCGTCAATGGCGATGTCGTGAGTAGCTGACACAAAGGCGATCGCCGTAAAGATAACAAGCGATATAATAATCGGTGCGGGCGTCAATACGCCAAAAGCCAGGAAAGCAAACAGAAAAGCACAAATGATTTCGGTTGTTAAAATCCATTTACGTTTGGTGGAATACAAATCAACCACTGGGCCCCACAAACCTTTTAAAACCCAGGGAAAAGACAACAGACTTGTTAAGCCGATGAGTTCGTTGCTGGTTCCCATACCTTTCAAAAAAATCACCGACATTAAATTAACGACGGTGTAAGGGAGACCTTGAGCGAAGTATAATACTGATACCCACAATCCAGCGTTATGCTTTTTTTCCATTGCAGAGATATTTTACCTAGTTACTTATTTGATTTACTGAGTGCGATCGACAATTCCGGTCAATTCAACCCCTGGCATCACAGTATATGCCATTCCGATGCCAGCCGCAGCCATATAAATAGTGCATTTTAGCATCATTCAGACTCACAAATATTTCTATTTTTTGAATAACCCTGCAAAAGATTTTCTCCGTTAAAATGAACGAGGTAAGCGCGAACATTCTTGTCCCAGTCAGAAGTGTCATAAGTTCGCAGCAGTTCCAAAGCACTTTCTTCTATCTGATATGCCGTTTTTGGACTATTCACCGGACGTGGGAGACTGTCAGGATTAACAACAATTAAACCTGCATCTAGAAACTGATGCACCGTTTGGCGGCGCACAGTTTCCAGCGTATTTGGCGCATATTTTTTACCGTATTGCTGCTCCATAAATTCTATAATTAGTGTGATTCCCAAAAGTGGAGATTTCGCCGATTCCCAAGCATCCTTTGGCTTGAGGTCAAGCAAAGCCAGAAGGGTTAAGGCGGAACGTTCGTTAAGCTGACCTTTTGGAAAACCCAGCGCTGCAAGTATTTCTAGAGATTCATCAATACGGTTCTTGATTGTCATTGGGCTATTCTCTAACGGATTCGGATCGTTCAGCACTTGTCTCTCGACAAGTTGATCAATCTCCCGCTGTGTAGGAAATATTTCTCCTATTTGAGCGCCAAGTAAAAGTAATTGCTCTACAGTAGGATACTTCAAATTTCGTAAATCCGTAGCATTAACTTGAGTATGTCCGTTGAACAGTCGAAAAAACGCATCTACCAAGCTCGAATTTAGATAAACTGCCAATCCCCGCGCCAGGGTGAGGTCTAATCCCCGTCCCTGTTGGTGAAAGTAATTCAAATGGTTCTCAAAACCAACGCTAGAACTATTAATTTTATTTGCATCCCAGACAACTGCAACCATTCGCTTTTTCTCTTCCTTTGAGGAGAAGCGCTTGCTCAAAACATAATGTTCGTTAGGTACGACGAGTGCAGCAGTTTTTTCGGTGACAGCTAAAGCTTGATGCTTTCTCGTTGCTGTGGGATATTCAACACCGCCAGCCGAGAAGTGTGCGGGATAAATCAGCGGAACTGTACCGTTCTCAGGTTTTAGCCGCAAGTCACAGCGAACACGAAAATCTACAACTTTTCCGGTAGAAACTGTTAAGCCTAATTCCTCTAGTGTGCAAGTAAATTGAGCCATTTGCTCGACTACTTTCTGGCTGACCGAATCCGGTAAAATCCGAATAAATTGCTCGGAGTCTTTGGGATTAATTAGGGCGGTGTAGGGCAGTTGGTGAGACAAAACCAGGTCGTCGCCCACGCTGCTGCTTGAGGTAATTAGTACAGTATGTGGCTGTTCTATTTGTTTTGTGGCGCGCACAATAATAGTTTCTTGCAGCACTGCATCATCGCGAAATGGCAACTGTCGGGATTCAAAGATGTGTACTTGGCGTAAAGCCATCATTTGAAGGAATACTTTGCGGAAATCTCGAAAGTATAAACCGTTGCAACAACTGCGGGGAGTAATCGATACTAATTCACCGTTTGGTTTGAGCAGGTGAGCGGCAGCAACTGTGAAGCCAGCGTAGAGATTGCTGGTTTCTAGTCCTATAGAACGCAGCAAGGTTCGGGCTTGGGATTTAGCGTCTATCTTGGCATAGGGAGGATTGATAATTGCATGGGTAAATTCCCGTTTTACTGGTTGTGTAAATAGATTGGGCTGCAACATATCGGCGCTGTCTTGAATAAAATCAATTTCGCGAACGTCACAGGTAAAAGATATCCCAAAATGCTGACATTCTATACTGCATAATTCTAAAGTTTGCTTGAGGTATTCAATCAAAATAAGGTCAATTTCATAAGCTGTAACGTGCAGACTACGCGGTTTGTTTGGGCGCTGACAAAGTTCGCAAACAACGGCTGCTAACAGCGAACCAATACCAGCACCGGCATCTAAAAGCGATATATCGGGACCGTTAAATTCAAACATTCCCGCCATCAAACTTGCCACTGAGGAAGGTGTTAAAAATTGTCCCTTTTCTCCTCTCTGGCTTTGCTGCAACTTTCGGGTTGCTTCTTGGCGCCAGCCATCTACTCGATCGAGTAAATTGCTTGCAGTTGAGTAGCTGTTACCCGGAAGGGCTAGGGTTTGAAAGTGCGGTACTATCATTTGTTCAAAAAGTGCGATCGCCAGTTCAGTTTATTTTCGCCCAAATAGGAATCTCTACGCTATCATAGTACCAGTTTACTCTCTTCCCATAACAGCAAAGGGCAGCCATGAGTCAAGAAAATTTTACATTTCTACTAGACAGCGATAAAAAAGAAGCGCTGAGGGCGATCGCTAGTGTCACCGATCTCGATTTAACTTATGTTTTGAACGAAGCGATCGCTTCTTACCTAGAAAATTATCAATGGCTGCTTGATGAGATTAACAAAGGCGTTGCCGAGGCCGAAGCTGGAGACTTTGCCAGCGATGATGAAGTCCAAGCAGTTTTTGCCAAATTGACTAATGAAAATTAAGTGGCTGCGACAAGCGTTGCGAAATCTATAACAGACTCACGCATATATTGTCAAAGACGATCCAGAGGCAGCAAGGCAATTAATTTTAAGGATTCAGAGTGCTGTAGGTCAACTCGCCGAATTTCCTTTTATGGGTCGAGTTGGTCGCGTAGAAGCTACTAGAGAACTTGTCATTTCCAATACCTCTTATCTCATCATCTATCGAGTAAAAGAAGAAAGCGTAGAAATTCTCCGTATCCTTCACAGTTCAAGAAAGTATCCAGAAAATTAGGTGATGTTGCCGATAGCGCTTCTGGGCGCAACAAGTCTACTCTATCGAGTAAATGGCTTGCAGTTGAGTAGCTGTTACCCGGAAGGGCTAGCGTTTGAAAGTGCGGTACTATCATTTGTTCAAAAAGTGCGATTGCCAGTTCAGTTTATTTTCGCCCAAAATTTCACCGATGTGCGAAAATGTCAAGCGCACTAGAAAATATATAACTTATCCAAAAGTATATTGACTGTTCATATAGCTAGATCGGGAGGTAGCTAACGATGACACAAACTCAAACCAAGCGTTATGATTTTACTTAAGTATCTAACTGTAAATGATGACAACTATCAACTGGGGTCAAGTTTTAGATAGCATTCCAGAGAATGCCATTGAAGCGATCGTCAACTCTCAATTTGTGTCGGTTATAATAGAAGCACTTGGATTCACTAAAAATGACCAGTTTCCACAGTTTCCAACAGGTCAGGGTGCTCAGAAAGTAGATTTCGCAGCGCGTAAAAATACTGAGAGTGAGAAGTTTTTGTTCTCTCCTGTCGCTCCCTACTTACTTGTTGAAGGCAAGGGACGGGCAATAGCGACAGGAGCTAAAATTAACTTAGCGGAAGGTACTCCCAAATATAACGAGTCTAGGGAACAGATTAAAAGATATCTGCTATCTCCTAACTGCCAAACGGCTCAATGGGGCATTATTACTAATGGCATTCATATCCAGTTATTTCGGAGGCATGGGAAAGTTGTAATTCCAGCAACTGCTTGCACTCTGATTAACAAAAGTAATATTAGTGCCATTGTCCAACATATCAAATCTTTGATTGACAACCCGCCCCAGGCATTGACGGTTTGTATCTATAACAATAAAGGAGGAGTGGGCAAAACGACAACAACGCTCAATTTAGCAGCAATTTTGCGAAAACAGAAAAAGAAGGTTCTAGTAGTTGATTTTGATTCACAAAGAGATTTAACGAGAACTCTTGGGCTAGACGTAGGAACTATTACTTTATCTGACTGTTTGACTGATACAAAAGCAGATGTTAACAAAACAGTGGTTCATTTTACTCACATTGACAAGCCCGGAAAAATTCTACATTTTTTTGACGTGATTCCATCAAGTGAGGACATGGAAGACTTTACCGATCAGCGTCTAGCTGAATCAAAAATTCAAAAAGGTGCAAAAAGATTGCGAGATATCCTTAAACCTTTTGTTTTAAAATATGATTACATATTGATTGATTGCCCTACCCAATGGTTATTTTTCAGCCAAAGCAGTGTTTATGCCTCTGATGTTGTTCTCATCCCTACCAAGCATAATGGATTAGCCTCACTACACAATGCAGCTAGGGTGATTACGCAGTTTATTCCTGAAATTAAACAAGTAAGAGCAGATGGTGGGCCAATTGCCCTACCAATCTTTTTCAATGGAGAGAAGCTCACAGATCCTGCCCTTCAGACAGCAAATCAGGAAATTGGAAAAATAATTAATCAAGCTAAAAAAGATGGTTTTGATCTGCTACCATATTATTGGCCTAAATCTACAAGTGGAAAAGATATTAAAACTATCTTTAGTATTCCCAGTTATGCTACTGTTGCTAATGCTGCCTTCTCTCACATTCCCGCTGTCTTTCTCAACAAGATCGCTTTAGAACACTATTCGGGTCTAATTAAGGAGTATTTCTTAGAATGAGTAAGTATGATGACATCGGTAAGCTGATGCACCTGCCATTAGCTGATATTGAACCAGGGGAACCATGCTCTGAATCTGAGTTTATCATCACCGCCGCAGCCGAGGCAGTTCTGCAAGGTGGCGGACACAATTGGATTCCTGTGATTGTTAAAGAAACAGGTGATTATCAATATCAAGTAGTCAGCAATTCCTTTATTTATGCAGTCGCTCAACAAGCTGAACTAGAGCGAGTCTGGTGCATAATCATTGAAGCCGAATCTAAAAACATTGAGCAAGCTAAAATTTTGGCAAGGGAAGTAATACCCAAAGTTAACCTTAGCACAGCATCAAGAGATACTATTCTTGCTGCACTTAGATATTTGGTTGCAGAACCCGGAAGTGCATTGAAGGGATTGGATGTCATTGTAGCGACTAATCGCATTTCAGCAGCCAATCGAGAAACCTGGTCAAACTTTAACCCTGTTACCAGCTTAAAATGTTCCATTACTAAGGGTAAAAAGTTAGATGCTTTAGCAAAAGTATTCTATCTCTCGCCGCCTGCTCCACTCGCGCCACCTCCGCCACCGCCTGAAGCAGTTAGCGTGAAACGTGCATCAAGAGATGAAATTTTCGATCGTCTCAATTACTTATCCACTAATAAAATAGGAGGCTTTGATAAGATTGATGCCGAAAAAACAGCAGATGCTATTTTCAACGCGAATAAAGGCAAGTGGAAAACCCTCAGTCCCATTTCCAAACTTGAATGCGGCATTGATACAGCCAAAATGAAAATCATTAAAACCCTATTTAGCCTGTAAAACTATGTTAAGTGGTGTAGCGGATTCAATTTACTGGCTCAACCGCTATATTGAAAGCTCGGAAAATATCGCCCATTTTGCCGAGGTCAATTTTAATCTCATCCTCGACTCTCCCAGCGGTATTACTCAACTATTTAGCGATCTGCCCACTTAATTTACCATTGTGCGAAAATGTCAAGCGGACGCTCAAACCAAAAGTCCGTAAAGGACTGTTAAACGCTCTCTCACACACTTCTCATGCGAAATACCAAAACATTCTTTTTGTCAAGCTTGTTCCTGATTGGCTTAACAATTAGTTTTCTGCTGACTCCTGGTTGGTTCTCCAACTTCCCATCCCGCGCGATCGCACTTATGCCCCCGCAAACCCAAACCGCCGAATTTCGCGCCTTCTGGGTGGACGCCTTCAACCCCGGCTTCAAAACGCCTCAAGAAGTCACAAAATTGATCGCAGACGCGCAGCGGGCAAATGCCAACGCGATCGTCGCCCAAGTCCGCCGCCGTGGCGATGCCTTTTACACGAGTGCGATCGAACCCCGCACCCTCGATCCCAACGTTCCCCCCGGTTTCGATCCCCTGCAAGATTTGATTGACAAAGCCCACGCCGCAGGCATTGAAGTACACGCTTGGATGGTGACGCTGCCGGTGGTTTCGGGCACCAAACTTCCCGCGGGCCACGTTTGGCAACAACACGGGCCTTCTGCCCCCGGCAGCGACAATTGGGCGATGCTGACTTACGGTGGGGAAGCCCAAGGCTATCTCGATCCCGGCCATCCAGACGCCGTAGATTATACTGTTTCCGTCTATTTGGACTTGCTGAAGCGCTACGATGTGGACGGCGTACAGTTGGATTATGTGCGCTACGGCGGGCCGACTTGGGGCTACAATCCGACTGCGATCGCCCGTTTCAATCAGCAAACAGGTCGATCGGGCAAACCCGCACCCACCGATCCCGCGTGGATGCAGTGGCGGCGCGAACAGGTGACAAATTTAGTGCGGAAGCTTTATGTAGAAAGCCTTGCGATTAAACCGCGTGTTAAAATTACCGCCGCCACGATCGCCTGGGGAGACGGCCCGAAAAACGAGGCAGGATGGTATCAAACACAGCCCTACAAAGAAGTATTGCAGGATTGGCGCGCTTGGCTGGAAGAAGGGATCGTAGACATGGCGATGCCGATGACTTACCAGCGCGAGTACAAACGATCGCAAAAAATCGCTTATGACAACTGGATCGAGTACGCCAAAGACCACCAGTACAACCGCCAAATTGCGATCGGCCCCGGCAATTACCTCAATTACATCGAAGACACCCTAGCGCAGGTTCGCCGCGCCGAACAGCCTTCTGCGAAAGGGAATAACGTAGCCGGTACTGTGCTGTATTCCTACGCTAGCAGCAACGTCTACACGAATGTGGAACTGCGATCGGGCGGCAGCGGAGATTTGCCCCGCCAGCCTTGGAAATACGTTCCCCAAAGCAACGATTTGTTTTACACCGCGCTTTCGCAGCCGAGTCAATACGTTGATGCTGCGACGGGCAAAACCTATGAAACTCAGCCTGTGTGGGCGACAGCAGCAGCCGTTCCCGATATGCCTTGGAAGTCGCGGCCGACTACAGGTGCGATCGCCGGAAATTTGCAGCGGTGCGATTCCCTACGGGATAGCTTCGCTGCACGAACTTGCGACGGTGCCAGCTTGACATTGCAGTCGATCGATGCTGCTGGCGCGGTGCGTCAACTGCGCGCCGATGGTAAAGGATGGTTTGGGGCGATCGAGCTTTCTCCGGGAACTTATCAGTTGAAAGTTGACGGTAGTCAAATTCAACAAACAGTTAATGTTGTCGCCGGTGAAGTAACCAAAATCAATCTCGGAGCATCTTAACTGGTCTACTCGTTACCAGGCTATGCCTGGTAACGCAGATCCGGAGGCTCTGCCTTCAATTTCTATAAAAGCTTCTGAGGCAGAGCCTCTAGATATCGGTTTCCAGGCTCTGCCTGGGAACCAGTTAAATCAGTTAATATCATCAGCTCAAATAAAATCATCCCACATCAAATTATAAATTTATCAATCGAGATCTGCTAATAACAGAAGCTGCTTTCAGGCTCCGTAAGTGGACAGGTAAAGAGTATCGCAAACTGGGAGAGATGGGATTTTTTTTACCCAGAGGAACGAGTCGAATTACTTTCAGGAAATATCCTCAAAATGAGTGCAAAAGGAACTGCTCACACCTCCGCTTTAGTGCGTACAGATAGATTGCTGCAAAGCTTTTTTGCCAATCTGGCGTGGGTACGAATGCACTGATATTATTAAATTATAATGCCTATTAGCTTTAAACAAGCGAATTAAGAGCATTTCTTCATTTGAGGTTGACTCTCAGTCCAAATAATGTGGAAGACCTTGGCATAGTAGCTGTTTAATCGCCATCATTCAATCGACACCATTCACTATACGATAACCAGGCCACCGAGCTTGATATATATAAAAACTGATGCTAATTGCCGACAATCGGCAGAGTGATATGTACCGTTGTTTCCTTTTGATAGATACTGGTAATTGAGAACTCTCCTCCTGCCAGTTCGACAATTTTCTTGACAATTTTTAAGCCGATACCGATGCCCTGTTGCTCATAAGTCTTGCGCTCAAACTGCATGAAAGCACCGATTTTAGCAATTTGCTCTTCTGTCATGCCCCGCCCTGAGTCATGTACAGATAAATTCAGCATCTTTCCTACAACTTTACTACTAACTTTAATGGTTGTCTCTGGTGAGGAGAATTTCAGCGCATTATCAACTAATTGATAAACAATCGTTGATAGATATCGGTCTGATAGAGCGATCTCCGCTTCCTCAAGTGCCAACACGAGATCGTTCTTACGGTTGACGCTCTCAGCCTGGGATTTCAACGCGGCTTCAATGGCGGAAGCTGAAAATTGAGTCCGGGCCGATTCGATCTTGTGCTGGCGACTTGCGGATAGTTCTAATTCTAAATAAATCAGGAATTTTTTCGTTAATTTTTCTAGGCGACGGGCAGATTCATCGGCCCAGCCTAACATCTCACGGATTTCGGCGATATCCATGTCTTCGATATCGTCCTTGAGCAACCCGATCGTGCCTAAGATGCCATTGAGGGGCGTATTCAGTTCGTGGGATAGACTAGAAGCTAAGTTGCCACGCAGTTCATTGAGGGTGCTTTCCAAGACATTAATGGTATTTTCTTGGATGTGGTATAAGTTCTGGATATTATCATACTGTTGCTTGATTCTGAGCATTGAATGTACGCGGGCACGCAGTTCAATTCCATTCAGAGGTTTACTAATAAAGTCGTCGGCGCCAGAGGTTAGACACTGGGCAAGATCGGATTTTGAGCTTAATGCCGTTACCATAATGATTGGAACAGCTTTCCATTTTGACATCGCTTTGATTTGCCGACAAACTTCGATCCCGTCTATTCCTGGCATCATCACATCGAGTAAAATTATATCGGGCTTAAATAAATCTAGAGATGCGATCGCCTCTTGACCATTAGCAGCGTAATACAATTCATACTCCTGCTCTGATAACAACGTTTCAAGTACATCAAAGTTATCAGGCTCATCATCAACAATTAAGATAGAGAATTGAGACATGGTTGTAACCCCTGCAAGAATGTAGAAAGTTTTATGGGTTTAGGTGATAGTTTTTAGCTATGCTGCCAAAATGATTTCAAAAATGCTTCCTTGCGGTTGGTTGCTTCTAATATCAATTCCGGTTGCACTCCTCCGGAATAGTTGACTGTTGAATCGGGATCGAAAAACTGCATGGTTGATTGTTAACTGTTGACTCTATTTTATGATTCCGATGCAACCGGAAACGATATGACAGAAATTTCGCCATGTGCCTCAACGACCATTTTGCAAAATGCTAAACCCAACCTATTTGAGATAAATCCTTTCAATTTCAGCCCCCGCGAGGGGTTTAGAAAATAAATAACCCTGTCCAAATTCACAGCCGAGTTGTTGGAGGCACTGAAGTTGCTGAGTCGTTTCAATGCCTTCGGCAATGACGGCAAGTTCGAGTTGATTACTCAGAGTAATAATGGTGTTAACGACTTGATAGTTGCGATTTCCTGCTTGGAGCTGATTGACAAAAGACCGATCGATTTTGAGGTTATCCACTGGAAAACAGTGCAAATAACCCAGGGAAGAATACCCCGTCCCAAAGTCATCAATGCTGATCTGAATTTGCCGCGATCGCAATTGTTCAGTCAGCCCCATCGCCTTCTGAGCATTGTCCACGATCGCGCTTTCGGTAATTTCCAGTTTCAGGTGAGCGGGGTTGACGGCGGTTTCTGCCAAAACCCGATCGATATCAGCCAATAGGGTCGGGCAAGTAAATTGCCGCACAGAAAGGTTCACGCTCATGGTTAACTGCGTCCAGCCCCGTTGCTGCCATGCACGCAATTGCTGACACGCCTGCTTCAACACCAGCATCCCGACTGGCACAATCAGCCCTGTTTCCTCCATGCAGGGGATAAATTCTCCTGGTAAAACCATGTCTCGATCCGGATGCTGCCAGCGTACCAGTGCTTCAAATCCAACGACCTTTTGGGTTTGAAGATTCACAATCGGCTGGTAGTAAGTGACAAACTCTTGATGTTCCAGCGCTCGCTGCAAATCATTTTCCAGCGTCAGGCGGTTCAGCATTGCCAAAGACATCTGGCGATCGAAGATTTGATAGCAGCCTTTACCTCGAAGTTTAGCTTTGTACATTGCCGTATCAGCATCTTGCAAGGGTTCTTCCGGTTGTTGATAAACACTACTGCCTAGAGCAATGCCGATACAAGCAGTCATAAAGAGTTCACAATCGGCAACCACAAACGATGTGTCAAAGCCCCGTAGAATAGCTTGGATAAATGGTTCAAGGGCGATCGCATCATCAATTTGGTGCAGCAAAAAGCAAAACTCATCCTCACCCATACGCGCTAACACGTCGCCGGGGCGCAGATGATGCTGTAACCGTTCTGTGATGGCGATCAGCAATTGATTGCCAATAGCGTAGCCAAAGGAACCATTCACCAGTTTGAACCGATCGCAGTCTAGATACACCACCGCAAAGGAGGATTCCCCAGCTTGTAAAACCTCAGCCAACTTCTGAAGCAAGAAAGTCCGACTGGGTAGCGTTGTGAGCGCATCCTGAAAAATCATGGTTTGCAACTGGGCGGTTCGCTGTTGCACCGTTGCTTCTAATCTGGCATTGAAGGTTACTAATTGCTGATATTGTCGGTGGATGCGTAACATCGATCGCACCCTTGCTGTTAACTCCAAGCGATTCACGGGCTTGCTGATAAAGTCATCCGCCCCAGCCGTCAAACATCTTGCGAGCTCCGTTTTGGTTGTCAGGGCAGTCACCATAACGATCGGCACAGCTTCCCATTTGGGCATAGCTTTAATGCGTTGACAAACTTCAATGCCATCCATCCCTGGCATCATCACATCCAGCAAAATCACATCTGGCTCAAAGAGGTTTAAGGAATCGATCGCTTCTTGTCCGCTGGCAGCGTAATGCAATTGATAGTCTCGATCGTTCAAGAGAGTTTCAAGCACATCAAAGTTATCGGGTTCGTCGTCAATGACCAAAACAGATGGTACATTCATGAGTTATCTTCCTGGGAAGTTAAAAGCTGTTGAATGGTGGCTGCTAACTGCTTGAGCTTAACGGGTTTACTAAGGTAATCATTAGCTCCGGCGGCAAGGCAACGATCGCGATCACCCGTCATGGCTAAGGCAGTTAGGGCAACGATCGGCACATCAACTAAGTTTGGATCGCGGCGGATCTGCTGCATAGCTTCTAGACCATCCATACCAGGCATTTGAATGTCCATCAGAATTAGATTGGGGTTTTCCGACTTGGCCAGGGCGATCGCCTTCTCTCCATTCTTAGCCAAAAGAATGCGATAGCCTTTAGCTCTCAGGTAGCTCGAAACCGTACTGATATTGGCTTCGTTGTCTTCGGCCAGCAAGATTAAGGGAGAACCTTCCTGTTCGGGCTGGCTGGGTTCGATGCGGGGCTCGGTCTGGGATTCTAGGTCACCAGAGGAGGGCGCACCAGCAGTGCAGGGAAGGTCGATCGCGAAGCAACTTCCTACACCCACCTGGCTAGTGAGCAACACCTGCCCGCCGTGGAGTTCGACAATGCGTTTCACCAGGGCAAGCCCCAAGCCAGTGCCTGTATATTGACGATTCAGGGCGCTATCGATTTGGATAAAGGGCTGAAACAGTTTGTTGATATCTTCTGGGGCAATACCGATGCCCGTATCGATGACAGCAATTCGCAGGGTTTCTTTGACAAAACAATGAGGTGGGGAATCGGCAGAATTTGGATCTGCCTGGCGCTGTTGACGGCTGACTTCTAGGGTAATGCGTCCTCCTTCTGGGGTAAATTTGACGGCGTTGTTGAGCAGGTTAATTAAGACTTGGCGGATGCGCCGTTCATCAATCAATAAGTCGGGCAGATTGAGTTGCAGTTTAGTCTCTAGCTGGAGGCGTTTTTGCAGGGCTTGTTGTCTGATAAATGCTAGACTGGATTGACAGAGATGATTGACCGAAACTGGGGTGCAATCCAGCTCCATTTGACCCGATTCAATTTTGGCTACATCCAAAATGTCGTCGATCAATTCTAGTAAGTGAAAGCCACTGCGCTCGATGGTTTGTAAAGCTTTAATTTGTCGTTCGTTGACGATGCCAAAAACTTGATCTTGTAGCCCCTCGCTCATGCCCAGAATGGCATTGAGAGGAGTGCGGAGTTCGTGACTCATATTGGCTAGGAATGCGTCTTTGAGCCTTGTAGCGCGGATTAATTCTTCGTTAGAAATGCCGAGTTGGGCGTTCGTTTCGGTCAGTTGAGCTTCTGCTCGTTGACGTTCGGTTAATTCTGTCTGTAATTGCTCAAAAAGATTAGACTGCTGAATGGCGATCGCTAATTGGTTAGCCGTTTGTTTAAATAAATTAATTTCCCAATCTTCCCACTGGCGCGGACGATCGCACTGATGGGCGATCAGTAATCCCCACAGAGATTGATTCAGAATAATTGGAACTACAAGTTTAGCTCTGACATGGATGGATGCGAGGAATTCAATCAAGCAGGGTAAGACTGACTGGTTTTCATCTTCGCGATCGCTGAGGGCATACACTCTTCCTTGGAGATAGCGATCATAGTTCTGTTTTGGGAAAACCTCTTCAGGAAAGACGATATCCAGAATCTTAGGCCATTTTGGCAAAACAGATTCCGCAATGGCAGCCCCCGTTCCTCCAGGAAACACGCGATAGACTAGCACTCGATCTGATTGCAAAACCTGATGGACTTCCTCAACAGTGACATTGAGAATCTCGTTTAGGTTCAGAGATGACCGCATCCTTTGATTAATCGATCCCAGCAAGCGTTCCTGTTTTGCTTGTTGTTCCAATCTCAGTTCGGCTTGTTTGCGATCGCTGATATCCGATAAAACTCCCTGGATATTAATCACTACTCCTTCAGCATTTGTAATAGCTGTGATGCTGGTTCTCACCCAAATATAATTACCATTGTTGTGGTGATGTCGGAACTCTGAATTACTTGAGTTTTTAGAAAAATTGATATTCTGCTCATAATCACTATTCACGAATAAGAGATCGTCTGGATGCACCAGCTCTATAAACGGCTTACCAATCCATTCACTCTCTTCCCAGCCAAAAATATTCTTGAATTGCGGTGAGAGATAAGTGATAATGCCATCTTTATCAGATGACCAAATCACATCTTTACCTCCTTCTACTAGCCGCCGGAATTTACCTTCACTCTCTGCTAATCGAGCCTCAATCTGTTTGCGATCGGTAATGTCTTGGATCAAGGTCAGTATATAAATCAGTCCGTCGTTGCTCGATAGGATTGAGGCAGTAATGGCGATTGTGCGTTTCTGCCCATCTTTACGCTGGATTTCCCTTTCCTGGGCAATAAAGCTTTCCCCTTCTTGTATCTGTCTGAGGTTGGCGATCGCCTGTTCTTGAGCCTCTAAATCCGGGTACACACTTTGATACCAACCCAAGTGGTTGATTTCTTCTAAGGTGTAGCCCGTAATCGCTTGCATTTGCTGATTCCAGACCGTGAAGCGGACCAAGGGAAATTCCTCAACTTCATGGAAAACGCACAGCCCTTCTGCCATGTTTTCTACAATTTGTTGACGGAAAGTATTTTCCTGCTGAAGCGTTGCTTCGGCTAACTTGCGATCGGTAATGTTGAAGTGAATGGCTAGATACTGAAAAGGCCGCCCTTGTTCGTCCAGAAAGGGGACGATGGTGCTGGCAACCCAGTACAGGCTACCGTTCTTCGTGCCGTTGCAAATTTCACCGCGCCAAATCAGACCGCTGGCAATGGTGTGCCACAGGTTTTGGAAAAAGTCGGGGGGATGGTAGCCAGAGTTTATCAGGCGATGGGTTTGGCCGATGAGTTCATCGCGGGAGTAGCCAGAGACTGCACAGAAGCGATCGTTGACGTAGGAGATCACTCCTTGATCATCGGTGATGGCGACACTCGCGGAATGATCGAGGGCGAGTTTGAAAGCGGAGAGTTCTTGAATTAACTGCTGCCGTTCCAGTTCAATCTGTTTGCGATCGGTAATATCAAAGTTGACCCCAATCATGCTCTGGGGATTGCCTTGGGCATCTCGCACCACCACTCCATTGGCTTTAATAAAGTGGATGCTGCCATCAGAATGCAAAACCCGATACTCGGTATTGTATTCTGCCTCTCCCAAGACAGCTTGGTGAAGCAAATTTTCAGTGGAGATGCGATCGTCGGGATGTAGTAGCTCGTTTACCCAAGTATCATAGGCTATACGAGAATTAGATTGTTTCGTGAGACCAAACACTTCGTGTAGCCGCTCATCCCCAAGGATGGTGTTCTGTGCAATGTCCCATTCCCAACAGCCGATCGCCCCAGATTTGAGGGACAAGGCGAGACGATCTGATAGTTTCTGTAGTTCTGCTGCGGTTCGTTTGCGATCGGTAATATCTTTGGCGATGCCTAAAAAGCCCATAATTTGATGATTAGCATCCTTGAGGGCGGTGATGGATAGGGACACAGGAAAGCGAGAGCCATCTTTGCGAATATAGCTCCACTCTTCTTCACTGATCGTGCCTTGGCGGGCTTTGGCAACAAAAACTTCAAAGCCAGGAGGAATATTTTGCCCCTGTTCAACAGAGAGCAATCCTGCCCGATCGATTACCTCGTTTACATCGTGGATGAGTATGGGTGTGACTTTGCCAACTATTTCTGCGGCACTGTAACCAAGCATCCGTTCGCCCCCGGCATTAAAGGTCTGGATGATGCCAGTTGGGTCAGTGGAAATGATGGAATAATCAGCACCATCGAGGATAGCGCGTTGCAGGCTGTTGACTTGCCAAAGCTCTTGGGTGCGTTCTGCGACTTTTGCTTCTAGATGTTGGTTGAGTTGGTACAGTTGTCGCTCGGCCTGTTTGCGATCGCTAATGTCTCTAATCATAAACAGGGCTTCATCTTCGCTGCTTTTGACAACTCTGACCTCTTGATCTTGCAGGCGATCGCCTATCTGCACCTGTTGTTCATAAATTTGCAGTTCTCCTGTGCGTAAGGCTTGTTCTAGGTGGTGTAGATGTCGGGTTGCAATCTCTGCTGGCACAACATCTACCATCGCCAAACCAGCATTATCAAAATCTGTGGGGAGAATGTCGATCTCACGATTGGCTGTCACAAATCCCCGATAAATACCATCGGCACTCACGCGAAACATGAAGTCTGGAATTGCTGCTAATATGGCTCGGCTTTGGGCTTCGCTTTGGATCAGGGCAGCTTCGGCTTGTTTGCGATCGCTAATATCCCGAGCAATTTTTGATGCGCCAACGATCTTTCCAGTCCCATCTTTAATAGGAGAAACCGTAAACGAAATATCCATTAACTTTCCATCTTTGTTTTGTCGCACAGTTTCATAATGAGTAACGGCTTCTCCTTGCTGAATTTTTTCCAGAATGGATGATTCCTCATTCCTGAGTTCAGTGGGCCTCAGTAGGAGTATCGATTGACCGATGACTTCCTGAGCCTGATAACCAAATAGTTTTTCTGCCCCTGCGTTCCAGCTAACGATCGCGCCATCTAAAGTTTTACTGATGATGGCCTCCGCAGACGACTCGACAATAGCTGCCAGTTGAGACAGGGCGACTTCTGTTTGCTTGCGATCGCTAATATCTGTAACAGTGCCTACATAGCCGATGGCTTGCCCCTCTGTATCGAGTTCGGCAACAGACTGCCCATAGACCCAAGTCACCCCACCGTCGGGACGTTGAAAGCGGTATTCGAGTTGGAAGGGACGATTTTCTTCGATAGATTGCTGCCATTCGGTGGCAATCGCGACGCGATCGTCGGGGTGTAGCCCTTCTCGCCATCCGTCTCCGAAGGCGCTTGTTGGGGTGAGTCCGCTAATTTGACACCAGCGATCGTTAACATAGATGCAGTTGCCCGCAGCATCGGTGCGAAAAATCCCCACTGGAGACGCTTCCACTAAGGTGGCGTAGCGTTCTTCGCTCTCTTGCAGGTGGGCTTCAGCTTGTTTGCGATCGGTAATATCTGTAACTGTGCCCAAATAGCCGACTATTTGCCCCTTGGCATCCTGTTCAGCGACGGACTGCCCATAGATCCACGTCACCACACAGTCGGGACTTTGAAAGCGATATTCGAGCTGAAAAGGCTGTTGGTCTTGGATGAATTGCTCCCATTCGGCGATGACCCAATCGTGATCGTCGGGGTGTAGCGCTTGTTGCCATCCGTTCCCAATGGCAGCTTCTGGTGTGAGTCCGGTGAGCTGAAAGTAGCGCTCGTTGATATATGTGCATAGCCCCGCAGGGTCGGTGCGAAAAATCCCCACTGGAGCCGCAGCCGCAAGAGTAGCATAGCGTTGTTCGCTCTCTCGCAGGCGGGCTTCGGCTTGCTGTCGTTCCCTCAGTTCCTCCTGCAATTTTTGGTGGGTGGTGGCTTGCCCAAGAGCGATCGCCAGATGCACCGATAAGGCTTGCACGAGTTCGATTTCTTCCGGTTGCCACTCGCGGGGATGCTGGCTTTCGCTGGCATTAAGCAAGCCCCACAGTTTATCGCCACACAGAAGAGGTACTAAAATTTTGGCTCGCGTTTGGAGGCGGATCAGCAGATTTCTGTGACAGTCTGACATTGCGATCGTGTAGATATCCGGCACAACGTGAATCCGCCCCAGGCGGTACATCTCAGCCTGGTCTTGCTTAAACCAGGTGTCCTCGATCCGTTCGCCGATCAGAGACAGGGACGAGTCGGTGGATTCTGCTACGGCACTGACTTGCCCATCGGCTTCAAACTGCCAAATATTGACGCGATCGCAGCCCAACACTTGCCGCACCTGCTCGACAGTCGTATCCAGAATCGTTTGCAGGCTCAGGGACGAGTAAATTTGCGTGGCTAGCTCTGCGACTAATTTTTCTCGTTCCGCCTTAGCTTTGAGGGCGATCGTTCGGGCTTCAACTTGCTCCTCTATGATATTTTCCAGCATTTGAATCTTCTCCGCCTCTAGGCGCACCACTTTCTCTTCCAACTTCTGGGCCAGCTTGTAGAGTTCCAGCGGGTTGAGGGCTTGCAGCAAACTGGTCTGGGTGACGATGCCCAATAACTCCCCTTGCTCGCTCGTCACTGCCAACCGCCCGCTCGATCGCTGCTCCATCATCTGCTGCACAGTCCAGAGCGAATCGTCGGGTCTAACGGCAAAAATCGGCGTACTCATTACCGCCTGTGCCGTACAGGTTTCCAGGTCCAAGCCCAATGCCTGAAATTGTACAATATCCCGCTCGGTAACAATCCCCACCGGAATTTGCAGCCGTTCTGGTCGATCGCCCTGTTCCACAATCATCACGGAACTGACGCAGTGCTGGGACATCCGTTGGGCGATCGCCAGCATTGAACTATCTGGTGTCGCACAAATGACCTCACTCGTCATCACCTCAGACACCAGCCGCAACCGCAAGATATCTACAGGGCGAGAGGTTTGCCGCAGACTTTCATGAGTCACCAACCCCACGAGGCGATCGTGCTCATCTAGGATGGGCAAATGGCGAATGTGATACTGCTGGAGCAAACTAATAGCAAAAAATAAATCGGTCAAGGCAGACTCGTGCAGGGTGACGACTGGATGGAGCATCACCTCCCGAATTGCCAAATTCTCTAAGGAACGCTGCTGAGCACTCAGTAGCACCACGTCCCGCTCTGTCAAAATACCGAGCAACTGCCTGTCTTCCATGACCAATACGCAGCTTGACCGTACCTCTAGATGGAGTTGAGCCCGTTGTCCATCCACAGTTTTGGCGGCATCACAGATAGCTCGCATGCCACTCATCTGGGCGATCGCATCCATCACTGTTGTATCCGGTGAAACCACCAAGGGTTCCCGGACGATCGCAGCCCTGAGTTCTACTGGAGTGAGAGCCGTAGTACGAATGAACATGGGTTTATAGGGTTAGAATCTGTATCACAGAATCTCTGCACGTCTGTGTACATCAGGTCATTTTGCGTAGGTTTATGCCTAATTGTATCCGTCCTTCCCATGAACTGGTGTTAAGTAAGTAGGCGGGGAAATTTTATAAGTATGTAACTGAATATTAAGAGTCGTGATTGGAGTTAAATTTTATCCGTTTCGTGCTGTAGTTTCCTCTTTCTCCTCTAGTTTCCACTCCCTGAATGACTTCGTAGGCAAGTGTTCTAAGCTGCTACGCATTTAAATTGAATCCAGATCCGGGTTCTCCGGCCAGTTCCACAATAATTGTAGAAAAATTGACTGTCAAATTAGAGGCACAACAGCTTAGCTCGTCATCCAACATTTTTCCTACTTCTTCATCTTTTTTAATGTGTTGCCACTCCTATTCAATTGGGTTCATTTCTGAACAATATGTGGGCAATAACAAGATGTATGAACCTTAATCGATCGCCTCTATATTGAGTTATTTTAGTAGATATATTTTTTATATTTACTTATTATTTTAACATAGTTTTTTTTAGCACAGACTTACTTATGTTTTTTTATTAACCACAGAGGGCGCAGAGAAAGAGAAGAGATAGAGAGAATGGCTTTTCTCTTATTTTTCAGTCCCCCTCTGCTAGGACCAGAGTTTGTGTAGACGCGGTTTCAACCGCCGATTCTTCTCTTCCCTTCTCTATTCCTAATCGCTTTCTAGAATGCTTGCAAGCAAAGCTTGCTGAGCGTGCATCCGATTTTCTGCCTGATCCCAAACGCGCGATTGACTGCCTTCAATCACTGCATCGGTAATCTCTTCATCCCGGTGTGCGGGCAAACAGTGCAATACAATTGCATTCTTATCTGCTAACTTCAGCAATTGTTCATTTACCTGATAGGGTTCAAACAAAGGAATCCTGATTTTTGCTTCCTCTTCCTGTCCCATACTCGCCCAAACATCAGTATAAATCACTTGAGCATTCTTAGCAGCCGCTTCGGCATCAGCAGTTACAGTAACTTCTGTTTTTCCCTGAGCAATTGCCTTAGCTTTTGCCATAATCTCATAATTAGGTTTGAAATCTTCAGGACAAGCAATTCTGACATTTATCCCGGTCATTGCACAGCCCAACATCAGCGAATTTGCCATGTTGTTACCGTCGCCAAAATAAGTCAGGGTCAATCCTTCTAGCTTGCCAAAACACTCTTTTACTGTCATTAAATCCGCCAGCACTTGACACGGGTGTTCGTCATCTGTCAGCGCATTAATCACAGGGATTTTCGCATAATTAGCAAAAGTTGCTAAGTCCTTTTGCTCGAAAGTCCGAATCGCCAAAATGTCTAAATATCTGTCTAAAACCCTGGCTGTATCTACCAAAGGTTCCCCGCGGCTGACTTGGGTAACGTTGGGATTAAGGTCAATCACTTGCCCTCCCAATTTGTACATTGCTACCGTGAAACTTACCCGCGTTCGCGTTGAAGCTTTGGAAAATAACAAGCCAAGAACTTTATTGCGTTTCAGCTTGACCATTCCCGATTTTAAACTGGTTGCTAAATCCAGCAAATAATTTAATTCGTCAATGCTTAAATCTGCCAGACTTAATAAATCTCGCCCTTTTAAGGAATCCATGCTTTCCCCCACACACAAATTTTTAACTGTGTCTTAAATCTTAGCCCGCAGAGGCTGGTTTTGTTTCTGTAACTCCTAGTTGACATCTGCGGGTAAGGTTTATGCGGGCAATTGCTTGATCGCCCGATCGATCGAATCGCAACCTTGTTCAACCGTTTCTACCACAGCCAACACGCCCCGCAATTCCCCAGCGCCGGGGAAACCCTTAGCATACCAGGTTAAGTGCTTGCGCGCTTGGCAAACACCGCTTTCACCTTTATATTCCCACAAAGCCCGCAAATGTTCCTTAGCACATTCGAGACGTTCAATTGGTGTCGGAGCTATCTTTTCCACACCAGTTTTCAAGAAATAATCAACTTCTCCAACCAAAAAAGGATAGCCCAAAGTTCCCCGCGAACACATCACTCCATCTGCGCCGGTTTCTTCCAGACATCGCATCGCTGCTTCCACTGAAAAAATATCCCCGTTAGCAATAACTGGAATCGATAAAACTTCTTTCACTCGGCGAATCCACTCCCATTTTGCCGGGCCGGTGTAACCTTGCGATCGAGTGCGGCCGTGCACGGTAATCATTTTTGCTCCCGCATCTTCCATCCGCTTCGCAAATTCCAAAATATTAATTTCTTTGTCAGTCCAACCAATCCTAGTTTTAACCGTGACAGGAACATCTACCGCTTCCACAACTGCGCGCACAATGGCCTCAGCAGTTTCGGGATCTCGCAGCAAAGAAGAACCGCCACCATTTTTAGTAATTTTGTTAACCGGACAGCCCATATTAATATCAACTGTATCTGCTCCTTCTGCCACTGCCTTCTGCGCCGCTTCTGCCAAGAAATCCGGCCGACAGTCAAACAATTGAATGCTAATCGGACGCTCGTTCGGGTCAACTTCCATAATTCTCGGCAGTTGCTTCACGTAGTGCAAACCCGTAGCGTTCACCATTTCCGTGTACATCATCGAATCCGGCGCGTAGCGGCGCACTAGGCGGCGAAATACCAAATCGGTAACGCCGGATAAGGGCGATTGCAGGACGCGGCTTTTAACTTCAAAATCGCCGATTTTGAGCGGAGTTGCTAATCTTTCTTGTAATTCTGGAGATAGAGTAAGCATAGTCGATCGCACTTTAATTCTAATATCTGTATATTATACTACACTTCTGATAATTTACAGTTGTTAACTATATTTTTAGCCGATTATTGAGTGACAGCTAAAAGTATATTTAACCTGACCGCAATGCCTATTTTACACATCCTGATCGCCCGAATTTGAATATTGTGAAACCAGAGTCCAAAGGGCAACCCCGACCACAGTTAAATCTCTGTGCCACTTCGATCTATCTATGGGGTGTGACCATTAATGAGGGATCTACCTACTAAGAGTGTTGCCCAAGTCATATTTTTCTTGTTTAATTCTGCCGAATGCTCTGCCTGCCTTCTGTTCCGGCTGCCTTCAGACGATTAATGCTTAAATTTATTGTGATTCTGCAAAAGCCGTACATCAGATCGTTTTAAACTACAATTGGTGGATTCCTGACGACGCCGATCGAACATTAAAAAAATTGTAGAGAATTCCTATGGACGCCGCAGCACTCTGGCAACGCTATCAAGACTGGCTTTACTATCACGAGGGATTGGGACTTTACCTCGATATTAGCCGCATGGGATTCGACGACGCTTTCGCAGCAGCACTGAAGCCCAAATTTGACAAAGCTTTCAAAGATATGGCAGCTTTGGAAGCAGGTGCGATCGCCAATCCAGACGAAAACCGCATGGTGGGCCACTACTGGCTGCGAAACCCTGATTTAGCTCCCACTCCAGAATTAAAACAAGAAATAGTCGAAGGCATAGCACAAGTCGAAGCATTTGTCAAAAAAGTTCAAAACCGCGATATTAAACCGCCCTTTGCTCCGCAATTTACCGACATAATTTCGATCGGCATCGGCGGTTCCGCCCTCGGCCCCCAATTTGTCTCCGAAGCTTTATCGCCAGACATTCCGCCCCTAGCAATTCATTTTATCGACAACACTGACCCGGCTGGGATCGATCGCATCCTTAACAAAATCAAAGACAAACTCGCCAGCACCTTAGTAATTACTATCTCCAAATCCGGCGGCACCCCCGAACCCCGCAACGGGATGATCGAAGTTCAAAAAGCCTTCGCCGCCGAAAAACTGGATTTTGCCAAACAAGCAATTGCCATCACCGGAGTTGACAGCCAACTCGACAAATTAGCCAAATCCGAAGGCTGGATTACCACTTTTCCAATGGCAGATTGGGTGGGAGGACGCACTTCCGAATTGTCAGCAGTTGGACTTTTGCCAGCAGCTTTGCAAGGTATCGACATTCGGGCGATGCTCGACGGCGCTAAAGTCATGGACGAAGCTACCAGAACCACCGAAATCAAACATAATCCCGCCGCCTTGTTAGCAATGTCCTGGTATTTTGCTTGCAACGGACGTGGCGAAAAAGATATGGTAGTTTTGCCGTATAAAGATTCACTGCTATTGTTCAGCCGCTACTTGCAGCAATTAGTCATGGAATCGATCGGCAAACAGGAAGATTTAGACGGCAACACAGTTCATCAAGGAATCGCAGTTTACGGCAACAAAGGCACCACCGACCAACACGCTTACGTCCAGCAACTCCGAGACGGCGTGGCGAATTTCTTCCTAACATTTATCGAAGTTTTGCAAGACAGGCAAGGCATTTCCCCAGAAGTAGAAACAGGCGCCACTTCAGGAGATTATTTGTCGGGTTTGTTGCAGGGAACTCGACAAGCTTTGTACGAAAATCACCGAGATTCAATTACTGTCACCATTCCCCAAGTCAACCCTCGGACAGTAGGAGCATTAATCGCCCTCTACGAAAGAGCCGTAGGTTTTTACGGTTCTTTGGTGAATGTCAATGCCTATCACCAACCGGGCGTCGAAGCAGGCAAAAAAGCAGCCGCTGCTGTATTGGACTTGCAGCAACGGGTACTGCAAGTGCTCAAAGACGCCCAAAAACCTCTTTCTGTAACAGAACTAGCAAAAAAAGCAGGAAGACCAGAGCAAATCGAGACAATTTACAAAACTCTGCGGCATTTGGCAGCCAACGGGCGCGGCGTAGCTTTGGAGGGCAAATTAGGACAACCGGCGACTTTAACTGCAAGTTATCAAGAGAATTAAACAGTAGAATTAAACATTAAAAGTGACTAATTTCACTTTTAATGTTTAATTTTTAATTCCCCCATGCCATTAACGATTCTGGTTGCTGACGACGATTTCGCGACTCGCTTGTCGATTACTGATTATCTGGAAATTACTGGATACTCTGTAATCGCTGCTGAGAACGGCAAAGAAGCTTTAGGCTTGGTAGATGAATTTCAGCCACACTTGATTGTTACCGACATTACAATGCCGGAGATTGATGGCTACGAATTTGTGCGGCGAGTTCGGACTCGTCCCTCTTTCCGCTTGCTGCCGGTGATTTTTTTGACGGAACGCACGAGCACGCAGGAACGGATTCGCGGCTATCAGATGGGGTGCGACAATTATCTGGCTAAGCCTTTTGAACTCCAAGAATTGGGGGCGGTAATTCGCTCTTTGCTCGATCGCTACGCTCTAATCGCTCAGGCGCCCTCTCGTTCCCCGGAACCCGAACCAACGCCAACAGAGACACGCAGCAGAGCCAATGACAAGCCAGAAGCAGATTTTTTAACTCAAAAGTCAAACACAGGCGATTCCCTACGGGATAGCTCCGCTTCACGGGCCTCTCCCAGCCAAAATGCTCCGACTTTGACTCAGCGAGAGCGACAAGTGCTAGATTTGCTGACAGAAGGTCTTTCTAATATTCAAATAGGCTCCACACTCCACCTCAGCCCTCGAACGATCGAAAAGCACGTCAGCAGCTTGTTTAGAAAAACTGAAAGCAACAACCGAGCAGAACTCGTTCGCTTTGCGATGGAACACCATTTAGTCAGATAACCGCCAACGCTCTGGGCAAGAAAATTACCTGCACTTACTTACCACACTGAATAAATAACATCATGGTCAACAATTACTTAAAAAATCAGAAAATTCTATATGCTGCAGCATTAGCAGCTTCCATAATTTTCTGTATGGCCATGACCTCAATGGGAATCACCAAGTATTACAGCGTTTTACAGGGTGGAGACAACTATCACGATTTCCCTACCAGCGGTTTCAGCCTCATCCGAGTTCTAATTAACGGTTCCTACTTGATAGCAACAGTTACATATATTATTTGGTTAATTCAAAAAAAACAGACAAGTTCCAGGTTTCTAGACATTTGCAAGTATGCAATCTCCTTTCTGGCACTTGCTCTCATAGCTTATCCCCAAAGCAGTGACATTTATATTTACTTGCACTACGGAACAATGAGCTTAAATAAAATTAATCCTTATCTGAATAATCCCGATACCTTAATTTCTAACGTATCTCCCTTCCTCCACTGGGGGCAAACTTCTACCTACGGCCCCGTTTCTTTATTCTTTTTTGCCCTATCAGCACTTGGTGGAGTCATTAGCCCTTTACTAGCAGTTTATATTTTTAAAATAATCTGCGTGTTGGTACACACGCTCAATGCCTACTTAATTTGGCGGTTGCTAACAAATGCTGAAAACCGCAACCTCATAACAATGGCATATTTAGTCAATCCCATGCTATTGAACGAGCAAATAGCTAATGCTCACCTTGACGTTCTTCTTGCCAATACATTGATCGTTTTAATAGGATGTATTTATTACCAACGTTATGTTTTGGCAATTTTAGCAATTTGGGTAGGTTTTTTAGTAAAAACCTTACCTATAATTTGGTTACCCTTAGTTGTTGCTTTCCTCTGCAAGCAGCGTCGGTGGAAAGATGTAGCAGCATCAGTCTTGCTTTCTTTATTAATTATCGCGGTGATAACTTATACATTTATGCCAACAGTTTCAGCTTGGAGAAGTCTTTTAAATCCGGGAACCGCCGGGGCGACCGCTCGATCTTTTCAGCATGGAATCAATTTATTTCTGAATTTTTTGCCAAATGTAAGTGTTGAAACTAGGGAAAGTATTCTATCATTCCTCAAATATTTTGCGTATTTGAGCTGGATTGTTTACTATGCAGGGACGTTAATTAAATCATTATTCCGCAAAAAAGATTCGGAAATTAATTTGGTATCAGATATTGGATGGACGACTCTGACTTTGTTTTTGTTTGCTACACCTTGGCTAATGCCTTGGTATCCATCTATTTTGCTGCCAATTGCTGCTTTGAGTATCAATTCTCCCAATTTTGTATTGACAAGTTTAACTTTTTCTTTGTCACCCAGTATCATTTTGGGAGGGGGAGCTGGAACAACTCTGATCTCCCTAGTTACGAGTTTTGTTACCGTTGTCCCCCCTACAGCATTGCTAATATTCGGGCGGAAAAAGGCACTTTTTTAATTTAAATTAATTGCGGAGCGCCAACTGTTAATTTTTCCTGACTGACAACGTACTCTAACAAACCCTCGGAAGCATCGTGCAGCAAATCAATTACTCGATCGAATCCCTCCGGGCCACCGTAGTAAGGATCTGGCACTTCTTTAAGGTCGTATTTCTGGCAAAAATCGCACATCAACCGCACTTTATCTTTATACTTTCCAGCAGCATCCAGGGCAAGAATATTGCGATAATTGTCCCGATCCATCGCCAGAATCAAATCAAAACTTTCAAAATCTTTCCTGGCAAATTGGCGGGCTTCGCCTAACAATTCAATGTCTCGCTTCCTAGCCGCTAATGCCATCCGCCTGTCAGGGGGGCTGCCAATGTGATAGCTAGCAGTTCCGGCAGAATCGCAGGTGATACGATCGCTCAAACCAGCTTGTTCAATTAAGTGATTCATAATATTTTCTGCTGAGGGCGATCGGCAGATGTTTCCGAGGCAGACAAACAATAACTTATAAGACATTTAATTGATAATTAGTAATTGGTAATTTTTAAGGGGAAAGAAGAAAGAAAATTTTTTATTTCTTCTTTCCCAAAGTTTCGTGTTTGAGAGAAATCAATCAGTCATTAGCTATAGATTTCTTTTTAAACACAGAGAGCTAACAACTAATGACTGATGACTGATGACTAATGACTAACCGAAACCGGGGAGATTTAGTCCGCCGGTAAGTTCTTCCATTTTTTCCCGCATCGTCATCGTAGACTTAGCGTAAGCATCCTGCATCGCCACCGTGACGAGTTCAGAAACCACATCAGCACCTTCACCGAGGGCATCCGGTGAGATTTCCACGCGGCGGGGTTCTTGGTTGCCGCTGAGAAAAACCTTGACCAAGCCGCCGCCGGCAGTTCCCTCAATTTCCATTACATCCAACTCTTCTTGGAGCTTTTTAGCTCCTTCTTGAACCTGCTGAGCTTTTTTGAAAGCTTCAGTCAGTTCTTTCATTTTTCCCAGGCCGAAGCCAAATCCTTGTCCTGATTTTGTCATAACTACTTTGTGATGGTGTGTGGGCTGGCAGTCTGCCGTTTCCGTATTACTTCAATGATGCCTTAGAAGGGAAACTCTCCCAGTATTCTAACTTCTGGCTCCAACAACAGCGACCACCGCTGCTCGACTTGCTGTTGAACGTGGCGGATCACTTGAAAAATATCATTGGCCGTTGCCGACCCGCAGTTAAGAATAAAATTAGCATGGCGCTGAGCCACTTGTGCGCCGCCGATCTGATATCCCTTCAGTCCCGCTTGTTCGATGAACCAACCTGCCGTCTTGGGGCCGGGGTTACGGAAGACTGAGCCACAGCTCGGTAAGTGGTAAGGTTGAGTTGTCCGCCGCTGGCTGAAATGGTCATTAGTTTCTGCCATTACTTGCGATCGGTCAAATCCCGGCTGCAACTGGAAAGTCGCTTCTGTTACTAGCCGATCGCCCCCTTGCAGCACCGAAGTCCGGTAGCGGTACTCCAACTCTTGGGGAGTCAGAATTTCCACCTTACCACCAGGGGATAGGACGCGAGCATTGACTAGAATATCAGCAGTACAGCCTCTGTGAGCGCCTGCATTCATCACCACAGCCCCTCCCACGCTGCCCGGTATGCCAACTGCCCATTCTAGACCTTTCCAGCCGCGTTTAGCCGCCAACCAAGCGAGGCGGGGAATTGACTCCCCCGCCCCCGCTGTAACTTGACCTGTTTCTGGATTAAAATTCACCTGTTTGAGGTAGCGAGTGCCGACGACCAAACCGGACAAGCCCCGATCGCTCACCAACAAATTAGAACCCGCACCCAGCAGAGTCACCGGCACCCCTTCAGAGTCAGCCCAGGCAAAACTCGCTTGCAAAGCCTCCATACTGCGGGGAGCAACGTACCACTCGGCCGGGCCACCGACTCGGAAGGAAGTCAGGCCCGCCAGCGAAACTTGGGAATTAATCTTGCAATCAGTTCCCCGCAAAGAAATAGGAGAATACACTCGCCGATTGTCCTTAACAGAGGAGTCATTCGAGATAGTCACCATCTTGAAAATCCTTAAAAATACCTTCGCTCGAAGACGTGGTTGAAAATTCGTTTAGCTAACTTATGTCGCCCCTTTGAGCGAGCCGTCCGACAGAAGTTTCGGCACAACGTGCCACGCCATAATGTCGATCAACTCTACTCAGTTCGCGAGCTAATCGGGGCGATCGGCTTGTTGATAAAAAGCCATAACCTCTGGAATAATCTGATTCAGATTACCAGCGCCCAAAAACAGAGCCAAATCCCCCGGTTGCAGATTTTTGGTTAAAAACTTAGTGACTGACTCCAGGGAAGGCGCAAACTCAACCTCTCGGCCTTCTTTAGCAATCAAATCAGCAACTTGCTGCCCGCTAATTTCTCCTAAATTTGGTTCCCCAGCACTATAAATATCGCAAGCCACAACCAAATCAGCATCCCCAAAAGATTGAGCAAATTCTGGCAAAAATGTCAGAGTCCGGCTGTAACGGTGAGGTTGAAAAATTGCAACCACTCTTCTGGATTTGGGATTTTTTTCGCTACCTTCGATCCGCAAGCGAGCCGCCGCCAAGGTGACACGAATTTCGCTAGGATGGTGGGCGTAGTCGTCCACAAACAGGATGTCATTGTGAAAACCCCGCACCTCAAAACGGCGGCGAGCTCCTTCAAAGCCAGCAATCGCTTTGGCAATCGCCGAAAACTCTAACCCCAACAATCGGCCCACTGCTACCGCAGCTAGTGCATTGCTGAGATTGTGTGTGCCCAGCAACTTCAACTCCATTTCCCCCAGGAAAGCTCCTCGCTCCCAAATCCGAGCCTTGGTGCTTTCTGCCCCGTACTCCACGCCCGAAGCCGTGTAGTCCGCACCGCTATCCGGCTGCAAGCTATAACTGACATCAGGCTGAAGGCAGTCTTTGACGATTTGGTCGTCAATGCAGCCCACCAAGGTTTGACAGTTTTGGGCAAACACCTTAAATGTGTCTATTACCTGGTCAAGGGTATCGTAATGGTCTGGATGATCCAGTTCCACATTCGTCACTATGCCTATTTTGGCTACCAGCTTGACGAGAGAACCGTCGGATTCATCAGCCTCGGCCACTAAGTAGGGGCCTTCCCCCAAACGGGCATTGCCTTCCCAAGCATTTACCTCGCCTCCTACTACGATGGTCGGGTCTAGACCCGCAGCCATCAGCATGAAGCCGATTAAGCTGCTAGTAGTAGTTTTGCCATGAGTCCCGGCTACGGCTATGCTTTGGTAATCTTGAATTAACGCTGCCAACACATCCGATCGATGAAAAATCGGACAGCCCAAATCTAAAGCAGCTCGATATTCGGCATTTGCTGGGTGAATAGCCGTCGAACATACTACTTGAGGCAATCCCGGAATTGCTTGGGCGCTTGAACCGTTGCCGTTCAATTGGAGAGCTTTGGCTGTCGCGACAGAAGTCCCTACCGTACCCGCGACTATCGAGGATACTGCCCTTTCCGGTTGCCCGCAGTCGGGACTGCTACCGTTAAGGGCCGTTTGAAATAGTTCAAAATTGCTGGCGTCTTGACTCCAAAAAATATGAGCTCCCATTCCTTGCAAGCGCTCGGTTATGTGACTCGATTTAATGTCGGAGCCGTACACAGGCAACTTGCGTTTAGCTAGAATGTAGGCAAGGGCTGACATCCCAATCCCACCAATGCCGATGAAATGAAATGGTCTACCGCTAAAATCAACAGAACTCGGCATCTTTGCTCCTCACACACCACACCACGCCAATAACACGCGATATCATATCAAGAATTGTTTTTTCAGGATACAGTTCGCTATAGATTTTGTACAAAATTCTCTGCGCGTCCCTAGATTTGAGGGACTTGTAGAGATGTTTGTCTTGTATCCTATATGACTTAGTACCGAGTAGTTTTCCGGAACAGTCACAGCTCGAAAATTGCAGGTAACAGAAAACGGGGTCTGGGGTCTGGGCCAATAGACTAATTTTGGGTGGTTGCATACTCCTGCATTCTTTCTATTTCGATCCGCCTGCTGTGCTGGGATACGGCAGCAAAAGCCCCACAACCTTTCTACCAAGATTGAGGGTAAAACCCATAAGGATTTACAAACACTACCACGAACAACAAAATTTCGCTCATTTTGTAGTCATTTATCTAGTTGTACGGTCATTTTTTCGGGAAAGTCAGAGATTGACACGATCGCAACTCAACTATAGATAATATGTATTCTCACTTAATTGTATATATACCAAGTTATGCAGTTAGTCGAATAAGTCGAAAAGCGATAGAGCTTACGGTTAAAAGTGTATAAACATAAAATTGGCGCGATGTCTCTACTAATCCTGATTTTGGGGAAATATGGGGAAAATAGCGATTTTGGGGGGGACTTTTGACCCGGTTCACTGGGGTCACGTGTTGGTAGCCGAGACGGCTGCGAGTCAATTTAATCTCGATCGAGTCATTTGGGTACCGGATCGCTCTCCTCCTCACAAGTGGCGCCCGGATTTGGCAAGTTTTGAGCATCGGCGGGAAATGCTTGCTTTGGCGATCGCCGATCGCCCAGACTTCGTAATTTCGCCGTCGGCAAATCCCTGCGACAGTTCTTTTGCGATCGACACCCTGCTATATTTGCAAAAATTGTATCCAGGCGATGATCGCTGGTACTGGATTATTGGTAGTGACGCACTCCTTACTCTCCCCAAATGGCACCGGTGCGGCGAAATTGCCGGGTTGTGTGACTGGTTGGTGGCCCCACGTCCGACTCAGGGAGATCGAGAGACACCAGAAAGCGGGGAGATTGGGGGACTGTCCGAGTGGGGAGATTGTCCGAGTGGAAAACCCATCGATTCGGGGGGAGACAGGATGCAGGTTCAGGCAAATGCTGTGGGCCGACGAGTTGCCGAACAAATGGCTCTTCTGGACGTGGAAATTCGCTGGGAGGTGCTGTCCATGGCTGCGATCGAGATTTCGTCGAGCCACATCCGCCACTGCTGCGCCGAAAGTCGCAACCTCCGCTACTTAGTCCCGGAAGTTGTACGAACTTATATTGCTGCCCATCAGCTTTACCAGTAACCAGTGGCAGAAAGCCTAATGCCTTCTGCCTTGCAATTTCAGCCTTCTAGAAAAGTTCAAGCTTTTTTGATCGACACAAAAAGTTAGAAAGGATCGACCTTTGCGATATGATCTTGTCTCATAAGTCAATTCTTAAATTTTTCCAAAATTTAAGCCTGAGCTAAGGGCTGCCATCGTTAGGAGGTACTAAAGTGATTCGAGTCGCGATCAATGGTTTTGGACGTATCGGGCGCAGTTTTGCGCGCTGCTGGCTGGGCAGAGAAAACAGCCAGCTAGAGTTGGTAGCTATTAATGACACTTCCGATCCCAGAAGTAATGCTCACTTGCTCAGATACGATTCCATGATGGGAACGTTGAAGAATGTGGACATCAGTGCGGATGAAAATTCCATTACCCTAAATGGGAAGACAGTTAAATGCGTGAGCGATCGCAACCCCCTAAACTTGCCTTGGAAAGATTGGGGTATTGATCTGATTATTGAAGCGACCGGCGTCTTCGTTGACCAAGCTGGTGCATCGAAGCATATCACTGCCGGCGCTAAAAAAGTGCTAATTACCGCTCCCGGCAAGGGTTCTGAAGTTGGCACTTATGTGATGGGAGTTAACCACCACAACTACAAGCACAGTGACTACACTGTCATCAGCAATGCTAGCTGTACTACTAACTGTCTAGCTCCTGTACTGAAAGTGCTGCACGAAAATTTTGGCATCGTCAAAGGCATGATGACCACTACTCACAGCTATACTGGCGACCAGCGCTTGCTGGATGCCAGCCACCGCGACTTGCGGCGGGCGCGGGCGGCAGCAATGAATATTGTGCCGACTTCTACCGGAGCAGCCCAAGCTGTGGCTTTGGTGATTCCGGAATTGAAGGGCAAGTTAAATGGTATTGCCATGCGCGTGCCGACTCCCAATGTGTCCGTAGTCGATTTTGTGGCTCAGGTAGAGAAAAAGACTTTTACCGAGCAAGTAAATCAAGTGTTCAAAGAAGCTGCCGAAGGCCCCATGAAAGGGATTTTGGAGTACAACGATTTGCCTTTAGTTTCTTGCGATTATCGCGGAAACGATGCTTCTTCGATTCTGGATTCCAGCTTAACGCTGGTGATGGATGGCGACATGGTAAAGGTTTTGGCTTGGTACGACAATGAGTGGGGCTACAGTCAGCGGGTGGTTGACTTGGCTGAATTGGTCGCCGAACGTTGGGAAGCTTAATCCGAAGGCAGAAGGCATTAGTCATTCGGCAGAAGGTAAAAAATGCTGATATTTTTTACTTTTGAGTCGATTTCTAGCTGACTTTTTATTTCTGTTTTCGAGCGCTAGAGACTTTTGGCAGTCGATAGTTGGCGAGTACAAAATGAAATATCGGGTAGGGACATGGCAGTCCCGTGTCCCTACCCGATATCTGTATGCTGCTACTCCCAGCTATCGAACTTTTTGCAATAATACTTCGATCGGGCGATCGGGTCTGCTTGATGATAAAGTTGTTGTTTGTTCGTAGTAACCGTTTAAACTTGCTTTGGTTAAATTCTCGGAAAATCCCAAATATTAAAAAAATAAAAATTATGACTATAAAAGTTAAAAACCTGAAAAAATAGCAACAGCTACAGTACAGTGTTGAAAACAAAATGTGATATGAAAAAAGCGTTAATTAGCGGTATATCAGGTCAAGACGGAGCTTATTTAGCTAAACTTTTGCTCGATCGAGGTTATGAAGTTTGCGGCACCTCCAGGGACGCCCAAATGTCTAGTTTCGGAAACCTGGCCCGTTTGGGCATCCGAGACAGAGTAAAACTAGAATCCATGTCTCTCAACGATTTTCGCAGCGTCTTGCAAGTGCTTGCCAAAATAGAGCCAGATGAGGTGTACAATCTAGCAGGTCAAAGTTCTGTCGGTCTGTCTTTTGAACAACCCGTAGAAACCCTCGAAAGCATTGCCACAGGCACATTGAATCTGTTAGAAGCAATTCGATTTACTGGCGGCAAAATTAAACTTTACAATGCCAGTTCTAGCGAATGTTTTGGGGATACGGGAGGCAATCCAGCCGATGAAAATACGCCTTTTCGCCCCAGAAGTCCTTACGCGGTAGCGAAAGCAACGGCATTTTGGGAAGTAGCGAATTATCGGGAAGCTTACAATTTGTTTGCGTGTTCTGGTATTCTGTTCAATCACGAGTCGTCGCTGCGACCGGAGAGGTTTGTTACCCAAAAAATTGTATCTGTTGTGTGCCGAATTGCTGCGGGTAGTTCGGAAAAACTGCATTTGGGAAATATTTCAGTGCAGCGGGACTGGGGTTGGGCGCCGGAATATGTGGAGGCGATGTATTTGATGTTGCAGCAGGAAGAACCGGACGATTATGTAATTGCCACGGGTGTAAGCTATCCTTTGGAGGAGTTTGTGCAGACAGCGTTTGTTGCTGCGGGTTTGGATTGGCAGGAACATTTAGTAACCGATGCGAGTCTTTACAGACCGACTGAGATTGCAGTTGGGAGGGGAAATCCGGGTAAGGCAAAAGAAAAATTGGGCTGGGAGGCAAAATATAAAATGCCCGATGTGGTGCGGATGATGGTGGAAGCGAGGATGGGTAAGGTGTGAGGATTTTTTCAGAAAATATAGCTCTTTGTTTGCAATAAATAGCTGTTGTGAATTATCAGCGGTTGTGTACCCTTTTCAAGATGTGAAACAATGCAAGTAGTTTTATTAGCCGGCGGTTTGGGGACACGTCTCCGAGAAGAAACAGAATTTCGGCCGAAGCCCCTAGTAGATGTGGGCGGGTATCCAATTCTATGGCACATTATGAAGACCTATGCCCATTACGGTTTCCGGGACTTTATTGTGTGTTTGGGCTATCGCGGCAACATGATTAAGGAGTATTTCCTGAATTATGAAGCTATGAATAATGATTTTACTATTTGCTTGGGTCGCCAGAATTGCATTACTTATCACGAGGATCATAAAGAACAAGATTTTAAGGTGACACTGGCAGAAACTGGCTCGGACACTATGACTGGGGGACGGGTGAAACGTGTGGAGAAATACATTACTGATGATACCTTTATGGTGACATACGGTGATGGAGTTGCGGATATCGATATTGGAGCTTTGGTGGATTTTCATAAGGCTCATGGTAAGCTGGCAACTGTTAGTACAGTTCGTCCGATATCCCGATATGGTATTTTAGATGTGGACAGCCAAGGCAAAGTTCTGGAATTTACGGAAAAACCTCAAATAGATGGCTGGGCTAGTGCAGGATTTTTGGTACTTCACCGCAGCATATTTGAGGCATTGAGCGGGGATGATTGTTTTTTTGAGCGAGAGCCACTAGAGCAGTTAGCGGCCCAGGGACAATTGATGGCCTACCGCCACGAAGGTTTCTTTTTTGCGATGGATACTTACCGTGAGTATAAATATTTGAACGAACTTTGGGATAATGGAGAGGCTCCTTGGAGGGTGTGGGAATGAGTGAATTTTGGCGCGATCGATCGGTATTGGTGACAGGTTGCACTGGCCTGTTGGGCAACTGGTTAGTGGCTGAGTTGCTGGAAAGAGGAGCCTTGGTAACAGGATTAGTCCGTGACTTGGTGCCCCAATCCAGACTTTATGCTGGAGAGTGGTATCGGCAAATTAATATCGTTCGCGGTTGTGTGGAAGATTTGTCAACGGTAGAACGAGCCATTAATGAGTATGAAGTAGATACGGTGTTTCACTTAGCAGCTCAGACAATTGTGGGAGTTGCAAATAGAGAGCCGCTGGCAACTTTTGAAACGAATATTAAAGGCACTTGGAATATTCTAGAAGCTTGTCGCCGGGTTGGAGGTGTGAGTCGAATTGTCATAGCATCCAGCGATAAAGCGTATGGAGACCAGCTTGTGTTGCCTTATAGCGAAACAACTCCCCTGCAAGGAGAACACCCTTATGATGTTTCTAAAAGCTGTGCTGATTTAATCAGTCGCGCTTATTACGTCAGTTATGGTCTGCCCGTGTGCATTACTCGCTGCGGCAACTTTTACGGCGGCGGAGACTTGAATTTTAATCGCATCGTTCCATCTACTATTCGATCGGCATTACGAGACAAGCCGGTAGTCATTCGCAGTGATGGCACTTTTATCCGGGACTATTTCTATGCGAAAGATGGGGTTTTAGCTTATCTCCATTTGGCTGAACAAATGGACAGGAAAGAAATTTTGGGAGAAGCATTTAATTTCAGCAACGAATTGCAAATTTCAGTGCGAGGCATGGTAGATAAAGTTCTGAAATTGATGGACAAGACTCATTTAGAGCCTGTCGTATTGAATCGGGCAAAGAATGAAATCAAACATCAGTACCTCTCGGCAGATAAGGCGCGAAAAATGCTCGGTTGGGAGTCTAAGTATCCTCTAGAAGAAGGGTTGAAAGAAACAATTGAATGGTATAAAAACTTTTTGATGGACGAAAACACCTGTGTCATCAGCGTGTGATTGAGGATTTCTGTGACTCGGGTTTTAATTTTATTTCTCTTATTTGATAGTCAAGGGGGCTAATTCGGTGCCATCTAAATGTCGTTTTTGCAGTCACCCATTGGAGCATACTTTTGTCAATCTGGGGATGTCGCCGCTGGCGAATGCTTTTCTCTCCCAAGAGCATCTGAATTGTGCAGAAAAATTCTATCCGCTTCATACTTATGTCTGTGCTAATTGTTTTTTAGTGCAGTTAGAAGAGTTTGAATCCCCGGATAGCATCTTCAGCGACTATGCTTATTTTTCTTCCTATTCAGACTCTTGGCTGCGTCATGCTCAGAAATACACAGAGTTGATGGTGCAGAGGTTTGGATTTGACCAAAGGAGTCAGGTAATTGAACTCGCTAGCAATGATGGCTATTTACTCCAGTATTTTCAGCAGAAAGGAATTCCTGTATTGGGGATTGAACCTGCTGCAAATGTAGCTAAGGTGGCTGAGGAAAAAGGGATTCCAACTTTAGTCAAGTTTTTTGGCGTGGAAACGGCTAAAGAGTTGGTTTCACAAGGCAAACAGGCAGATTTGTTGCTGGGAAATAATGTGTTGGCTCATGTGCCTGACTTGAACGATTTTGTGGCGGGGATGAAAATTCTCCTGAAACCCAATGGCATATTGACAATGGAGTTTCCTCATGTATTGCAATTAATTCAACACAATCTGTTTGACACGATTTACCACGAGCATTTCTCTTATTTTTCGCTGTTGACGGTTGAGAAAGTTTTTGCAAGTCACGGTTTAACTTTGTTTGATGTGGAGGAATTACCGACCCACGGCGGTTCTCTGCGGATTTACGGGAGGCATGAAGATTTTGAGAGTATAGCAGTTGGTGATCGCATTTCCCAACTGAAAGCTAAGGAAGTGCAAGCAGGGCTAAATCAGATTGAAATTTATGTAGGATTTTGCGAACAGGTTAAGTCTACCAAGCGCCAAATGCTCAGTTTCCTAATTGATGCCAAAAATCAGGGCAAATCAATTGCGGGCTACGGTGCGCCGGCGAAGGCTAATACGCTGTTGAACTATTGCGGTATCCGCACGGATTTGATTGATTATACGGTGGATTTAAGCCCGCACAAGCAGGGTTTGTTTTTGCCGGGAACTCAGATTCCGATATATCATCCAGATAAAATTCGGGAGGCTAAACCGGATTATTTGGCTATCTTACCTTGGAACATCAAGGATGAGATAGTAAATCAGATGGATTATATCCGCGAGTGGGGAGGTAAGTTTGTGGTGTTGATTCCTCAAGTGGAGGTAATCGGGTGAAGTTTACTGAAACGAAGCTTAAGGGAGCTTATGTTATTGAGGTAGAACTCCTAGCAGATGAGAGGGGATTTTTTGCCCGCAGTTGGTGTCAAAAGGAGTTTACAGAGCTTGGCTTGAATCCTAACCTAGTGCAGTGCAATATTTCTTTTAACCTGAAGAAAGGTACTTTGCGGGGGATGCACTACCAGGCTACACCTCACGAGGAAGCGAAGTTGGTTAGATGTATCAAAGGGGGAATTTATGATGTAATTATAGATTTGCGTCCCGATTCTCCTACTTTTAAAGAGTGGTTTGCGATAGAGCTAAACTCCGAAAATCGCAAGATGATATATATTCCTGAAGGTATGGCTCATGGCTGTCAAACTTTGGCAGATAATACTGAGGTTTTTTACCAGATGTCGGAATTTTATTACGCTGAATTAGCCAGGGGAGTGAGGTGGGATGATCCAACTTTTAGTATTGATTGGCCGGAGATATCTCAGCGCGTAATTTCGGAAAAAGATCGCAACTTCCCCAATTTTGTGCTATGAAAAAAGTCCTGGTTACGGGGGCAGGGGGTTTTGTTGGCAGACATTCGCTCAAGACGCTGGTAGAACGCGGGTTCGAGGTTCATGCTGTCGCTTCTAAGACTTTGCCGACTTTAAGTTCTGACTGTACGTGGCATCTGGCAAATTTGTTAGATCATACATCTATTAAAGAGCTAGTTTGTCAAGTAAAGCCAACACATTTGTTGCACTTTGCCTGGTGTTATACTGTACCCGGTCAATACTGGAAATCTGAAGATAACTTTTTGTGGGTGCAGGCAAGTTTGGAATTATTGAGGCAATTTCGAGAGCAAGGTGGCGATCGAGTAGTGATGGGTGGGACTTGCGCGGAGTATGATTGGAAGTATGGTTATTGCTCGGAATTTGTCACGCCTAGAAATCCAGATACTCCCTACGGTATTTGTAAAAAAGCTTTGCACGAGATAGTGAGTTCCTATTCGGAGACGACAAGTCTCAGCAGTGCTTGGGGACGTATTTTCTTTCCCTACGGTGCTTACGAGTACCCAAATCGGCTGGTTTCTTCAGTGATTCTTTCTCTCTTAAAGGGAGAGCCTGCTCGCTGCTCTCATGGTAATCAAATCAGGGATTTTCTGTATGTACAAGATGTGGCTGATGCTTTTGTGGCTCTTTTGGAGAGTGAGGTGACGGGAGCTGTTAATATTGGATCGGGACAGCCGATCGCGATTAAAGATGTTGTTTATCAAATAGCAGATATAATCCGGCGATCGGATTTAGTGCAGTTAGGTGCTATTCCGTCTGCCGCGAAAGAAACACCTCTGTTAGTGGCTGATGTGACTCGTTTGTTAAATGAGGTAGGTTGGCAGCCAAAGTTTAATTTGGAAAGGGGATTAAGGCAAGCTATAATCTCCTGGGAAAAGCAGCTTGTGTCCTAAAATTTTCTGTCTAAGATTCATCACCTAAATACAATTTTAACTAGGAAAAATCATGAAATTAACTATCGATACAGATGCCCAAAAACTTATTCAAGAAATAGACGGTGAGTGTCAAACTATTCCGCTCTATTCTAAAGAAGCTTTTGAACTCCTTTCTCACTACTGGGTGAAATTAGGCTGGAATCAAAAATACACCTATACATTTAGCTGGATGGGACGCCCAATCATTCAACTCCCTGAAGACATGATTCGGATTCAGGAAGTTATCTATCAGGTTAAACCTGATGTAATTATTGAAACCGGGGTAGCGCACGGCGGCTCGCTGATTTATTATGCGAGCCTTTTTAAAGCAATGGGCAAGGGTAGGGTTGTAGGAGTTGACATTGAAATTCGCCCCCACAATCGCAAGGCTATAGAGGAACACGAACTGTCATCTTTCATTACTTTAGTCGAAGGCAGTTCTACAGATAGCAGTATTGTAGAGCAAGTTAAAAGACTGGTAAATCCAGGGGAGACTGTCTTGGTGAGTCTTGACTCGTGTCACACAAAACAGCACGTGGCTGACGAGTTAAAGGCTTATTGCAGTTTTGTGACACCAGGCTCCTATATAATTGCCACCGATGGGATTATGAAGGATTTGGATGATGTGCCGCGCGGGAATCCTGAGTGGAAGTGGGATCATCCTACTGCGGCGGCGGCTGAGTTTGCAGAAAAACATCCTGAGTTTGTGTTGGAGCAGCCTAAATGGCCGTTTAGCGAGAGCGATTTGACGGACAATGTGACTCACTGGCCTGGAGCGTGGTTGCGGAGACTGTAAGTAAAGTGCGGGTAAACAGGGATGGAAATTATTCTGATTGTTATTATCTGTCCCTCTTCAAATTTTCTATTATTTTAATAACTTCACTGTAAATTGCTTTCCAATCGCAATCATACTCGAAGTTTGGGTAATCAACAACAAATTCCTTTGGAATTAATACTTGCGGTACGATGTTTTCTCTTACTTGTGATGTCGTTACTTGAGACCCGTGTCTATCTAATACAACCGTGTGTCCGTGTACGACACCAGGCTTGTTAGCTATCCACGAGGTGTACATAATTCCCGCCCCAATTGTGATGACACTTAAATCTATCGCTTGATTCCAAACAACGGTTTCGTAAGTTGTGGAACCGATCGCAGTGTATGTATTAATAGCAGAAGGAATCTGGGCAATTATTTCTCCCATCATCGCTTTCTCCTTTTGAATCATAGACCAACTCGAACTGTGCGAATCTTCGGTTCCCGTAACAGACCAGCCATCAAACAAAACTCCCAAATTAGGAAAATCCGAATACAAGCTTTCGATGATATTTGCTATTCCTTCTACCTGACCGCGCCAAATTCTACTATTGAGACGAATTTGGAAGCTCAAAAGAGGAAAATGCTTTTTAGCTTGTTCTACTTGCGCTAAAAAATCTCTAGAGCATTTTTTAACGGCCACTTCACATACTTTGTTTGCTAGTTCCTCTTCTATCAACAAACCATTAGCCCTGAAAGCAACGTAATTATTATCCAATACAGTTTTAAAAACATCCCAAACATCTTCAACTTCAAGGAACTTCTCTGCAGCAATATCTGGGAAAACTTCCCGACAACTGAAGTAGTCCCCAGGCCCAATCACGATTTTATCAATTTTATGCTGGATTTCAGGCTTTATGAGAACATGAAGACCTACTAAGTCTTGCCACAAATAATGTCCTATATTGAAGCCTAAACCTATAACATCGATTACTTGTTTAGCTTCTGTTGATATATATTGTAGAACTTGCTGCCAACAGCTCACCATATAACTCTTGAACTTATTGATACTTTCTACAGGGCGTGCCAAACCGACTAACGCGGGATTGAGATTAATAATTAGCTCTAATCTTGGTACATAAACTAACATTTTTTCACCTAGGGGGCAGCCTGTCATCAAATAGAATATTTCGCTGCTTGCAAAGCGATAAATAAAGCCTTGCAAATCATGGTACCCTACCTCATAATGATTAATAACAAATGATTGATTAGACCTAACAATCTTGTCGCTGAAAGGACAAACGGCATAAACATAACCACTTTCTACGAGAACTTGCTGATATGGCAAAGTCAGTCTCAATGGCTCATGCAGATGTTTGGGAGAATCGGAAAAACTATTGATATAAATTTTTTCCAAAGCAAAGTTGTTTTGTGCTATTAATTCCAGAGTGGGTAGCGACATCGCAACATTTTCCAGATATTTTTTGTCGTCCTCAGTTAAGGATTGCAGTGTAATTACTTTATACCTGCTTGCTAGTCTGAAGTAGTCTTCTGCTTTTTCCTGTTGAATTTCAACTTCACAATCACGATTTTCATCATCCCGTAAGTTGAGTTGATTCAATCTCTTCCAAATATTTTCGTAGATATCTCCCTCACTAGGTCGCTGGATCTGTGAAGCCTGTTGAAAACACGCAACAGCCTCATCTATCAGACCTTGTTGTGCTAAAAGTAGGGCAAAACTATGGTAAACTCCAGAGCTGTTGGGGGCGTTAGTGAAGGTCTGGCGGTAACAAGTGAGTAACTTATCGAACCATCCCAAACGCACTAGCATCATTCCTAAATCTGAGTGAATTGCAACTTGCTCTGGGATCACTTCTAAGGCTTTTTGGTAACAGGAAAAAGCTTCCTCTAATTTATTCTCTTGTGCTAATTGCATCCCTATTTGCACAGCTTTTTCGTAAGAGGCGATCGCTTCTTTAGCCTCTCCCTGCCTTGCCAAGGCTTCCCCTAAATTGTAGTAACACTCGTAAGAACTTGGGCAAAGCTCTATCGCTCGCCGATAACAAGCCATTTCCTCTTGCAGATTCTCATAGCTAATTTCTATGGTCCGCCAGTGACCAAAAATCTCAGCTTCCCGACCCTTGTACCTACGTAAAAGTAGCTTAAATTCTGCGGAATCCCGGAAGGAAGTCAGTAGCGTCAGACGGGTTAATTCCTCATTGCGGAGAAGCTCAGAAAATGACGATGTAGCACTGGGTTCGGGTTCGCGTTTCAGATAGGCGCGGTAAAGTTCTTGGATAAAATCTTCGTCGTTAAGGATACCAGTGGCTTTGACAAAGCCTTCGTCGTTGAGTTGATTCAAGGGAACTTGCAGGCTTTTATTCTGGCATTCCTCTAATAGAGTTGCCACGACATCAGGATGAGACTGTAAAGCTTTTAGCTTTAGCAACCTTTGGTGATAGAAAGTTTTTCCTAGCTGCCAGTAACACTCAAAGGAATCGGAGTTGAGTTGGCAGGCATGGCGATAAGAATCGATCGCCTCTTCCCACTGCTCAAGTTTTATCAATAGCTTCCCTAACAGCAAGCAAACTTCCCAGTTATCTGGCTGTATCTCTAGGATCTTGCGGTATGCTTGCACGTCCTCTGGATTTAGCTCAATAGCGCGGCGATAAGAAGCGATCGCTCCCTCCAAATCTAACTGTGTTCGCTGTTGCAGCACCTCGCCCAGGCTATAATGAATCCAATCTGCATCCGGATTTAGCTGTATGGCTTGCTCATAAGCAATGATCGCCTCGTCTAACCGGCCCAGTTTCACCAAACTCTGCCCCAATCCACAGTAAGAACCAAAGTGATCGGCATCGAGTTCAATAGCTTTACTAAAGGCACCCACCGCTTCCTCCCACTGTTGTTGCCGATATAGAGCATCTCCCAAGTGATGATAAGACCAAGAAAAATCCGGCTTGAGTTCTATAGAGCGACGGAAAGCTGCTATCGCTTCCTCGAGTTTGCCTAGTTTTGCTAGAGCTTCCCCTAAATTGTGGTGAGACCAAGAGTAGTCAGGATTTAGCTCAATAGCACGGCGGTAGGCTGCGATCGCCCCTTCTACATTCCCTGACTCTAGAAGTTGAGCGCCCTCGTCAAAATAATCAACGGCAGTTTTTTTCGCTTCCATCTTGAGTTACTGTCAATCGTGCTAAGCTGATGAGCCACTTCAGGTTACACTAAGCCGTGTATTTTGACAAGATGTAACCTTAATGACCTGACCTTAGTGTAAACTGTGGTTGAACCCGAACTCTTGAGAGGCGATGTATTTGATGTTGCAGCACGAACAGCCAGAGGGCTGGGTAAGTGCAACAGGTGAAAATCATTCCTTACCACAAATTGTGGGGACATTGCTTGATGAGAGATTAAACCTGCCGGAACATATAGCGAGCGAAGTCAGTCCTAACAGACTAACGGAAATTCGGGTAATATAAGCTGCGCTTGGGGAGCATTTATGCGAAAATCGGGTTGACTTGCCGATGAGTCGAAGGGAATCGGTAGCAGTATCAATTGCGTCAATTCACAAAACTCTAAAATCCGACTAAATTTAATGTAGAAAAGACCGGAGAATCCACAATGCAAGAATGGAAAAGAACGTTTTATTTTAATAAAAAACAATTTCATTACAACCGGATAAATTTTAACAACCCTACCGAAAGAGCTGTAGAGATACCTATTGCTTTTAACTTTTTGGCAGATATCCAAAAACCAGCAAGCATACTTGAAGTTGGAAATGTACTCTCTCATTATGAAAATCATTTGAGTGAAACGCTTGGTATAACATCAAGACGAATTGTAGATAAATTTGAAGTAGAAGTAGGGGTAGATAATGAAGACTTAATGGATCTGCCGTCCGAAGACAAATACGACGCGATTGTCTCACTTTCTACAGTTGAACACATTGGACAAAAAGGAGATCCTTCGGGTGGATATGGAGAGCAGGAAGAAAACCGCGATCGTGAAGGCCCCTTAAAAGCAATTGCTAAGATATACGATCTACTTGCTCCTGATGGCAAAGCTTTGATTACCGTTCCTTTTGGAAAACTTATAGATGGTGAATGGTATATTCAGTTTAGTAAAGAGTATTTGTATCTATTAGATAAAAAATATGGAATTCCTAAAGAGGCTGTCTCTGTTAATTGTTTAAAGCTAATAGACAGAGAAACAACTGACCGTGGTTTTAACGTGCTTTGGGAAGAGTTAGATGCTCTTGAACTGAGTTATGTGGAATACGGAGCGCCTTTTTCTCAAGCAAATGCGATCGCCGTTATTGAGCTTTCCAAGCTTTCAAGTGACTTTCACTTGAAATTAAATGTCGAGCCGAGTCCTCTGTTATACAATATGCCCTATGAGACGCGGGCAGAATTCGAGCAAAACAAGGCTCTCCTAAAGCAAACTCAGAGTGAAGTGGCAGAATTTCAGTTGCAATTGCAACTGACTCAGAGTGAATTAGAACAATCCCAAGCACTCCAGCAGCAAACTCAGAGTGAATTAGAACAATCCCAGTTAAAACTGCAGCAAACTCAGAGCGAATTGGAACAATCCCAATCACTCCAACAGCAGACTCAGAGTGAATTGGAGCAATCCCAAGCACTCCAACAGCAGACTCAGAGTGAATTGGAGCAATCCCAAGCACTCCAGCAGCAAACTCAGAGTGAATTGGAACAATCCCAAGCACTCCAGCAGCAAACTCAGAGTGAATTGGAGCAATCCCAAGCACTCCAGCAGCAAACTCAGAGTGAATTGGAACAATCCCAAGCACTCCAGCAGCAAACTCAGAGTGAATTGGAACAATCTCAGTTACAACTCCATCAAACTCAGAGTGAATTGGAACAATCCCAAGCAATCCAGCAGCAAACTCAGAGCCAATTGGAACAATCCCAGTTACAACTCCACCAGACTCAGAGTCAATTGGAAGAATCCCAAGCACTCCAGCATCAAACTCAGAGTGAATTGGAACAATCCCAGTTACAACTCCATCAAACTCAGAGTCAATTAGAACAATCCCAGTTACAACTCCATCAGACTCAGAGTCAATTGGAAGAATCCCAAGCAATCCAGCACCAGACTCAGAGCGAGTTGGAACAATATCAGTTACAACTCCATCAAACTCAGAGTGAATTGGAACAATGCCAGTTGCAACTCCATCAGACTCAGAGTGAATTGGAACAATTTCAAGCACTACAGCAACAAACTCAGAGTGAATTAGAACAATTCCAAGCACTCCAGCACCAAACTCAGAGTGAATTAGAACAATTCCAGTTACAACTCCATCAGACTCAGAGTGAATTAGAACAATCCCAGTTACAACTCCATCAGACTCAGAGTGAATTAGAACAATCCCAGTTACAACTCCATCAGGCTCAAAGTGAATGGGAAAGATTAAAGTTTTCGCCAGCTAGGGTTAAAGAAACTGAGGTCAAAAGTCAGATGCAGTACAAAGACTTATTGTGGGAGGGGTGGTACGCTTATTGCAAAGGTGATATGGAGGGGATGGCTAACTTTCTTAAAGAATCCTTGAAGTGCACGCCTTTTTCAACAACAGAAACAGTTTTGAACTGGTTAGAAAATTTTGCTAGATTTTCGTCAGAAAAAGGAGAGATCCTCGATACCAATACCTTAGTTAACTCACCAGAATGGAAAGAATTGATGCGTCGTAGCATTAATGGCAAAACTGCGCTAACCATCCATTAGTAAGAGATTGCAAGCAAGCTATGATGACAAACTCGGGTTTCAATATTGAGAAAACTATCATTAAGAATCAGCCATTGATTGTTAACGATGAGCCAAGCCTCACAAATCCAGTCTCGCAAATGGCCACCGAGGCCCAGTGTCGATCGGATGCGTTCTACTATTGGTGTGAGGAAACTCGCCTGCCGCACGAGCCAATATTTCATCGAAAACTGTGGGAGTACGCCTATATCCTCCAGTGTCTGTCTGAGGCGGGCATGATGTCACCAGGCAGGCGCGGACTAGGTTTTGGTGTCGGTCAGGAACCGTTAGTAGCTGTAATGGCTGCGCGAGGCTGCGAAGTGGTGGCCACAGACCTAGATTCAGAGGAGGCCACTAAGCAGGGATGGGCAGGTACGGGTCAATATGCAGCCACGCTAGAGGCACTTAACGATCGCGGCATCTGCCCCCCCCATCGCTTCGCATCAAAGGTGAGTTACCGCGTGGCAGATATGAACAAGATAGATCCTGATTTGGTCGGCTTCGATTTTGTCTATTCGTCTTGCGCTTTCGAGCACGTCGGCTCGATCGAACTGGGGCTGCAATTCGTCAAAAACAGCCTTAAGTGTCTGCGTCCGGGCGGAATAGCAGTACATACCACCGAATTCAACGTTTTTTCTAATGACGCGACGATCGACCACCAACAGACTGTACTGTTTCGACGGCAGGACATCGACAGACTCGCAGCAGAGTTGACAAGCCAAGGACACGAAATAGTCCTCAACTACAACACTGGAAGCGGGCCGTTCGATCGTCACATAGACGTACCGCCCTGGTCGGGGATACACTTAAAGCTTCAGTTGGAACAATATGTCACAACATCCTTGGGGTTGCTCATTAAAAAGGCTTCATAGATTAAATCGTTTTTCACTCATATTCAGACATTTCTACTCAGCCAAAACCAAGACCAATGTTAAATCATCAACTAAATAATTCTTTGGGTGTAAATTTAGCCGGTCATATAACCGGAGATTTTGGGCTAGCGGAAGCCGCTAGAGGAAATCTCCGAGCCCTAGAAGCAGCCAGAATTCCCTTTGCAGTTAAGGATCTAAAAATAGATTGGCTACCCAACTCCGATACCAGCTACAAAAAATTTTCCGACGACAATCCATATCCAATCAATATAATCCAAACCAACCCCAATTGGGTTGAGCAGATTTTAGCAGGATACTTTCCCGGAATTGGTTCTGAATATTTCAAAGGGAAATACAATATAGGTGTCTGGCTATGGGAACTGCCAGTATTTCCCTCTGAATGGCAGTGGGCTTTTGATTTATTTGATGAAATTTGGACTACCAGTAATTTTTGTGCAGAAGCATTTTCTGCCGTCTCCCAAGTTCCTGTACTCAAAATTCCTGTGAGTCTTGCCTTCCCGCAACCATTATTAACAAGAGATAACCTCAACTTACCCAAAGATAAATTTATTTTTCTATTCATGTTTGACTTTGGCAGTTCCTTTGAACGGAAAAATCCCTTTGCCACCGTTGAGGCATTTAAAGGAGCTTTTGGTAAATCTAATCAAGATGTTTTACTCGTTCTCAAGTTTGCCAATGCTCATCTTTTTCCGCAACGGCGACAGGAACTAATTGATTTGGCTGATGGTTGGTCATCTATTCAGTTTATAGACGGACATTTGCAAAAAGAAGAGATTCACGGCTTGGTTAATAGTTGTGACTGTTATGTATCTCTGCATAGGGCTGAGGGCTTCGGTTTAACAATGTCGGAAGCCATGTACTACGGCAAACCAGTAATCGCCACAGCCTATTCATCTAATATGGAATTTATGAATGTTGGCAATAGTTTTCCGGTTAAATACGAACTGGTGACAACAACTGAAGATTATGGAGCTTACCCCAAAGGCAGTGTGTGGGCGGAACCAGATATCTATCATGCTGCGTCTTTGATGCAGTATGTATTTGAGAATTATCAGGAAGCTCAGAAAACAGGAAAAATAGCAGCCAAGGAAATCAGGTCTTTATTAAATCCTCAAGCTGTAGGTATAAAAATAAAAAATCGCCTTGAATTTATCAGGGCACATCTAAATCATACCCAGTTGTCAAATCGGTTCCATGAACTTCAGACAGAAAGAGATCTATTGGCTCGTCAAGCCCAAGCTTGGAGGCAGACAGCATTACAGGTACAGAAAGAGTTAGCAAAATACTCTTAATTTCAACGATAAGAGTCCTGAATTCTCAAGCATTTATTCTAGATATTTCTTCAGTAAAAGACGAACAATGTTAAATCAAACACTAGATTCTAATTTCGGCATCAATTTTATCGGACACCTGAGCGGTGAATATGGTCTGGGAGAAGGTTCGAGGGCCACTCTCAGAGCGATCGAAGCTGCTGGTGTGCCCTTTGCACTCAAGGATATTAAGGTAGATTGGCATCGAAATTTAGATAACAGCTACACAAGTTTTTCCGAGCAAAATCCCTATCCCATTAACCTAATTCACACTCTGCCAGAACCCGTTGTTTTCAACATGGTCGATCGCGAATGCTTCAAAGGTCGATACAATATTGGCTTCTGGGCTTGGGAACTGCCGATATTTCCTCCAGGATGGCTGTACGCTTTTTCTTTATTTGACGAGATATGGACTTATAGCAATTACTGCGCTGAAGCGATCGCGCCCGTATCCCCCGTCCCTGTGATTAAAATGATGTCCAGCCTTGAATTTCCCGAACCGTCATTTGACAGAGAAGCATTAGGATTACCCCAAGACAAATTTATCTTTTTGTTCATGTTTGACTTCCACAGTACCATAGGTCGCAAAAATCCCTTTGCTACTTTGGAGGCATTTAAGCGAGCTTTTGCTCAATCGAATGAAGATGTCTTACTGGTACTCAAGTTTTCTAATGGCAGCTTTTTCCCGAAAGAGCGAGACCAACTCAAAGCGCAAGCAGCAGGCTGGCCAGTTCATTTTATAGATGGGCATTTAAAGAGAGAAGAACTTCATGCTTTAGTTGCCAATTGTGACTGCTATGTTTCCCTGCACCGGGCCGAAGGTTTTGGTTTGACAATGGCGGAAGCGATGTACTACGGCAAACCCGTAATCGCCACTGGCTACTCATCCAATATGGAATTTATGAATGTCGGCAATAGTTTTCCAGTAAAATATGACATAGTGACGCTGACAGAAGATTATGGGCCTTACTTTAAAGGTAATTACTGGGCAGATCCCCATATAGATCATGCAGCATCATTAATGCAGTATGTTGTGGAAAATCCCCAGGAAGCACAACAAGTAGGAGCAAGAGCAGCTCAAGAAATCAAGTCTTTACTGAGTCCTCAACTTCAAGGCACGAAAATCAAAAATCGGTTGGAAATCATTAGAAACAGAATGAACCAATCTACAAACTGGTCCACTCGCATCCATCAGATGCAGCAAGAGACGGCTTTGGCTCATTCTCAAATCCAAGTTTGGCGGCAGACAACACAGCAAGTTCAATCTGAACTAGCGCAACACCACAGGCTTGCTAAAACTTAAAAAGTTTAATTTACTGTAGATATTTGTTATTAGGAGTTCAATCATGTTCAATAACACAAATTTTAAGTTTGGAGTTAATATTATCGGTCATGTGAGTGGCGAGTTTGGCTTGGGCGGGGGGGTCCGAGGGACTATCAGGGCCATAGAAGCAGCTAACATTCCTTTCACCATCAAGGATCTGAAAGAAGATTCGCAACGCAACTTAGATACTACATACAGCAATTTTTCCAGCGATCATTCTTATCCCATTAATATCGTTCATACTAACCCGCACGAGTCCTTGTTGAATTGTATCGATCCTGAATGTTTTAATAATCGCTATAATATTGGTTTTTGGATTTGGGAACTTCCGGTATTTCCTGATTTTTTCATGGGAGCTTTTAATCGATTTGATGAGGTGTGGACTTACAGTAATTACACGGCTGAAACAATTTCCGATGTCTCGCCTCTTCCCGTTGTCAAATTACCGCCTAGCATTTATTTACCCCCCAACGAATTGGGCAGAGAAGCTTTAGGATTACCCAAAGACAAATTTATTTTTCTGTTCATGTTCGACATGGGTAGCGGTTTTGAGCGAAAAAATCCTTTTGCTACCATTGAGGCGTTTAAAAAAGCTTTTGGGAAGTCTAATGAAGATGTTTTACTGATTATTAAGTTTAGACCTCATCCTTATTATCAAAATCAGTACGATCAACTAAAGGCAATGACAGAATACTGGCCATCTATTCAACTTATCGAAGGGCATTTGAGCAAGGAAGAGGTTCATGGGTTAGTAGATAATTGTAACTGCTATGTATCGCTACATCGGGCTGAGGGTTTTGGCTTGACTATGGCGGAGGCAATGTATTACGGCAAGCCAGTCATAGCTACGGCTTATTCATCCAATACCGATTTTATGAATGTCGGCAATAGTTTTTTGGTGAAATACGATTTAGTGGCAACTACTGAAGCTTACGGACTTTACCCAAAAGGTAGTATCTGGGCTGAGCCGGATATCGATCATACAGCTTCGCTTATGCAGTATGTTTTTGAAAATTATCCGCAAGCACAGCAAGTAGGAGCGAGAGCAGCTAAGGAAATTAGGTCTTTATTCAATCCAGAGGTTATTGGTCAAAAAATTAGACATCGCCTGGAATATATTATGAGGACAATAGAAGAGAAAGAGTTGGTTGAATCGCAAGCTCAAGCGTGGAAGCAAGCGGCCCTGCAATCTCAGAGAGAACTAGACAGAGCCAGGCTTCAATTTTGATATTAGCAACTGCTGGCATCAGGGATTATTTATTGTGAGTCTTCTGATAAATAATCCTACAAATCTTCCGCTCGCATACAGCAAATGTAGAAACAATAAGAATTATCTGGATTATCATTTAACAGTTGGCTGTGAATAAATTCATGGTTAAAAGTTTCCTTGCTTGATGTTTCAATCGATTGTGAGAGATCAATAATACCCTTCGTCTCCACTATTTTGAAATTATGCTTCTCCAAAAGCTTGCACAAATCATCGAAATAGTATTCTAGCTTGTGTTCAGGATGAATATAATTATTGGGAAACTGTAGCTTGGTAGCTTTCCTATTAGGAGTGTCAAGAGCAAACTTACCACCCGACTTTAACAATTTATAAACTTGGTCAAATAGTTGTTCTGCTTCTTCTGTGGTGATGTGCTCGATTGACTCTCCGGACCAAACTAAGTCAAAACTACTTTCTTGAAAGCAGCTTAAGTCTGTCATGCTTCCATAAACATATTCAATATTGCAATTTTGGTACTTAACTTTTATTGGCCACTCTGGGCCGGGAAACATCATTTTGTCTGGCGGAAAATCTCTAATATATAAATTTTCTGGAAGATGAGGATAGCCGAGCTGTAATAGAGCTCCTCTTTGATCTGATGCAGAATAACCTCCCAAATCTAATATCGCATTAGCAGACGGTAGAAGTGTTCTAACCATTTTCATGCGAGCACTATGAAGTTTATTATCCAACATAGAGTTGATATTTTCTTCAGTAAAGCCATGCTGGCCACCTTCTTCACCTGTCAGCCTTTGTTGAAATTCATGCGCCTCAACCATTTTTTTTATAACAGTAGCCCGAGACGCACCTGTATTGAGTTCGTTTAACCAACCTTCGAGCCCATCAGGATCGGCTTCCCGCTCAAAGATTACCCAATATGCCATCCAGAGATAACTTTTGTCGCTCTTAGCATGAGCAGATAAAGTATTTTGGATACTTTCTTGCAGACGTTTTTCTTGTTCAGGTTTCATTAAACTTCTTTTAATTTGGACTGGTTTCTAAGCTGGTTACACCTGAAAGGCGTTCTTGAAATTCCTCTGACTCAACCATCTTTTGGATGACATCAGCTCGATTCAAACCAGCCTTGATATCGTTTAACCAACCTTCTAATCCATCAGGGTCAGCTTCCCGCTCAAAGATTACCCAATAGGCCATCCAGAGATAACTCTTGTCGCTTTTAGCATGAATAGATAAAGTCTTTTGGATATTTGATTCTAGACGCTGAGCTTCTTCCGGTGTCATTTTGGTTTCTCTAAATTCGATTGACTTTGGTAGGTAATAATATTGATTATCCGACATTACACTGCGAAATGTATACCACCTCGCAGTCTAAATTAGAAAATCTTGGGTTCTAGCTCTAAGGCGTGACGGTAACAAGAACTAGCCTCATCTATTTGCCCTTTCTTAGTCAATACTTCCCCTAAATTATAGTGGAACCATGAGAAATCTGGTTTCAGTTCGATCGCGCGGCGGTAACAAGCGATCGCTCCCTCCACATCTCCTTGATGTCGCAGCATATCCCCTAAATTATTGTGGATATAGGGATCGTCAGGTTTTAACTCGATCGCGCGACGGTAACAGTTCATCGCTTCCTCCCGCTGACCTTTTGCACTCAAAGCATCGCCTAACAATTGGTAAGGTTTATACTCATTTGGTTGAACCTCAATAGCGTGGCGGTAACAAGCGATCGCCCGATCTGTATCATTCTTTTGCGCGAAAAGCCACCCCAACTGCAAGTGCGCCTCACCGCATTCAGGATTTACTTGCAACGCCATCTGATAAAAGACGATCGCCCCATCCGGCCAACTGTGCCGCACCAAAGCATTAGCCAACTCAACATAAAGGTCAGCATCATTCGGCGCAATCTCCAACGCCTTGTGATACAACTGCACGTCATCACGATTATCCTGAATCGCCCGCCGATACAAACGCATCGCCTCCTTCAAATCCCACTGCGATCGCATCCTCAAAGCATCAGCCAACTTTTGCGAAAGCCACGGCAAATCCGCCTGAATTTCCGCAGCGCGGCGGTAAGCGGCGATCGACTCATCCCACCGTTCCAGCTTCTCAAAAGCCGTTCCCATGTTGTAATAAGTCCACGGAAAATCAGGATTTAACTCGGCCGCGCGCCGGTAAACATCGATCGCTTCCTCCCACCTTTCCATTTCTAGCAGCACGTCGCCTAATTTGCTCTGCGACCAGAAGAAATTCGGATTAACTTCGTTAGCACGCCGGTAGGCAACAACTGCCTCATCCCAACGTTCCAAATTCACCAGCGCTTCTGCTAAATTGTTGTGCGCCCAAAAATGGTCAGGATTGAGTTCGATCGACCTTCGGTAAGCCGAAATTGCCTCATCCCACCTTCCCAGTTTAATCAGGGCGTCTGCTAAATAGTTGTGCGACCAACTGAAATCAGGATTTAACTCTGTTGCTTTCCGGTAAGACTCTACAGCTTCTTCCCACCGTTCCAGCTTCAGCAGCACGTCTGCTAAATTGTTGTGAGACCAGCTAAAATCTGGATTTAATTTGATCGCCTTGCGGTAAGCATTTACAGCTTCCTCCCACCGTTCCAACTTAACCAGCGACTCAGCTAAATTGTTGTGCGACCAAGAAAGTTCGGGATTATTTCTAATGGCATTAGTGTAAGCTTCTACCGCCGCTTCCCACTGTTCTTGACCCTTAAGAATTTCGCCCAATTCGTGATAAGCTGCGCCAGCATTTGGGTTCAACTCAACCGCGCGCCGATAACACTCAATTCCCTTATCTACCTTACCTTGCTCGATCAAAGTTTTGGCTAAATTCTCGTGTTCCTCAGCCGTGCCGGATTTGGGGTCGATCGCAAATGCTCGATACCAAGCCTCAGCCGCCTCCTCCGACTTGCCTAACTGCGTCAACAGTTTCGCAAAATTGCGGAAAGCACCGGCAAAATCCGGTTTCAGGGCGATCGCCTTTTCGTAAGCAGAAACCGCTTGCTGCCACTGTTCCTGCTGCGCGCAAATGCTGCCGTAATTAGCGTAAGCTTCGGCAAAAGTTGGGTTAATTTCTATTGCTTTGACATAGCAACTTTTAGCTTCATCAATTTTGCCGCCCGCTTGTAGCGCGTTGCCCAGCATTTTGTAAAGTGGCGCTTCCGGCTTAATTTGCAGCGCCTTCTTGCAAGCTGCGATCGCCTGTTCCACTTTGCCCTGAGCAAAATAGCCTTCTGCCAGTATTTTGTATGCTTCTGGATCTTCTATATTAATTGTAGAATTAACTGGCTGCTGCACTGGCGGCTTAACTGCCTGCTGCACTGGCGGCTTGACTGCGGTTGCTGGGGGCTGCTGCTTGACTGCACCGTTTTTCGCAGTTGCACCCGCCAAAGTTTGCTGTCCCTCGCTGCCATTTCTCGCATTAGCTGCGTTCAGTTCAATAGCTTTGCGATAATATACTGTCGCTTCCTCTAACTTGCCTTGTTTTTTTAGCGCTTCGCCCAAATTTTGGTAAGCAGTGGCCACATTAGGATTTAATTTTATGGCGCGATCGTAACAGGCGATCGCTTCGGGGAATTTTTCCTGCCGAAAAAAAGCGTCGCCCATATTCAAGTGTTCCCCAGGCGCTACTTTTTCCGGTTCCAAACTAAATGCTTGATACCAGCAATGCTGGGCTTCTTCCGGTTTGCTAATTTCTCCGAATACTTTTGCTAAATTCCGGTATACTCCCGCGAAATTCGGCTTAATCGCGATCGCCTTTTGATAAAATCCGATCGCCTCCTGCCATTTTTGCTGCTGCGCGCCAAGGCTTCCCAAATTCGCGTATACCTCCGCAAAATTCGGTTCTATTTCAATCGCTTTTGCGTACCAGTGCCGCGCCTCTTCCATCCTGCCTTGAGCTTGCAGCGCGTTGCCCAAAGTCTTGTAAGCTGGTGCAAAATTGGGGTGAATCTTCAAAGCTTGCTCGCAGGATGCGATCGCTTCTTCTAATTTTCCTTGGGATAAGTATATTTCTCCCTGTTGGTTAAATTGAACCGCTGTTGATTCTGTACTCACTGTTGATGGCATATGGGCGGCGGCTCCAGAGGCAGGAATTAAATAGGGTAGTCAAAACGTTTCACAATTATACTCGCGTTTGACACTAAGAGTAGCGGGCTTGTTCCCCCACTTCTTATTTTTTTTGAATCCCGTTGCTGGGGAGGAACCGGGATTCTCGGCGGATTTTTTTGATTTTACAGCTAAATATGTACGAATCAGCCCGGTTTCTGGCAGATTTGCGCGCCCGTCCCGACTTTTGTAGCTACTTGTCGATCGCCCCTTTTGTAAAGAAAAGTAAACACTGCCGATACTTGCTGGTGGGATGCTTTCTTGTGGACGCGGCAAGGGAGATTGCACCCTTTTCTATAGGCTTTTTACCGGCGGGCTAGGAGCCACGCCCCACAATAAAGTAATTCACTCTTTGTGGAACAGGCCGGAAAGCCGGTTTTTGAGCAGGGTGAAAGATGTGCGATCGAACCCAAACGAGAATAGCCTTTTTAGCGAAAAACGATCGCCCTTTTGGAAGAAAGCGATCGCCCTTTTTTTTCAACAATTAATTAGTTAACAACTATTAGCAATTACTAATCAAGCTGCTGCCTCTGCGTCTTCTTCTGCGTCTTCGGCTTCAGAACCTGCTTGAATTCCCAGCACGCTAACAACCACCTGATCTGGTTCGCCGAGAGCTACCACTCCTGCAGGCAAAACTAACTCGTGAATGTGCAGCGCATCCCCAACCTTTAAATGAGAAATATCTACTTCAATTGCTTCAGGAATGCTGTCAGGTTTGCACTTAACTGCCAGTTGCGTCAGCACGGTATCCAAGATGCCACCTTCTAACTTGACGCCGACAGGTTCGCCGACAAAACGCAGTGACAATTCAACTTCCAGGCTGTCTTGAGTCGCCACGGAGAAAAAGCTCAGGTGGTAAGGATAGCCCTTCCAAGGATGAACTTGAACTTCCCGGAGCAAGGTTTTTCCGCTCCAAGAGAGGTCGGGAATGCTCAGCTCAATTAGGGCATTGTTGACTACGTGCTTTTTGAGCAGGTGTTCAACTGTTTTGGCTTTGATGGTAAGGGAAATAGATTCAGATCCTTTGTGACCGTAGAGGACGGCGGGAATCAATCCGGAGCGGCGGAGGGCGTTAGGTTTGCTGCCTTCTGCCCGCTTTTGACATTCTACTGCGAGTTCCATTTGATGACTTTCTGCTGATTGTTTTCACATTTTACCAGAATTGTGATATTGCGATCGCGCCTAATTAAACGACTCGCTGAAGATACTGATAATTCTCATTTTCCAGACACTTCAGCAATTCCAGCATTTTCCTCAAACGGTACGTTCCTGCTTGATACTCTTCTTTGAGAGGGGAGTCTCCCAGCTTAGCAAGGACGGTATCGCTTTCGGAGATAATTGCATCGCAGAAAAATTTTCTGAACTTCTGGCGAATATCTCGATCTAACTCAACTAAAGGTAGCTTCTCCTCCTCTTCATCTATCAAAATATTTCTGGGGACAGATGTGCCGATTTTGGAAAATTCTGATTTTGCCAACCACTCGTAAACCTCTTCAGACATTCCGACATAGTGCGGTGGCTGATTAGTGTTGAAGGCATAAAAAATCATGTCTAACATTAGCTCTCCTCTTGACCTTCCTGATTCAATAAATTACTTTCGGGAAAATTTTCTACCCAAGCTATATCTGCTTTGTCGAATATAATCTTAGCGGGTTGAGTAATTTTTCCTGTGGTCATAACTCCAATCACAGTGCCTTTTTGACATATTTCCTTAGCTTTTGTGGAATCTATTTTTTTGTTTTTCCAGGCTTTGATTTCAATATGCGGTTCATTCATTATTGTTATACTTTTTATTATTTTGATAAATTAACCATTAAATTCGATCGGCAAATTGCGGAGTAGCTGTTTAACTCGCGGAACATCCCGATCGTCAACGATCAAAATATCACCTTTGGGACTGTTTCCGGTTGTTCTTTGGGCTTGTATTCCTTCTTTGCTTAACTCTATTATAAGCCATCCAATCATGTCTCTGTGAACTTATAGCCGTGCTATCAGTTCATCCTCGTCAGTCATTTACTTGACTCCCTGTAAAGAATGATACACTTGACCTCGCCGTGGGTCAAGTGCACTAAATCTCCTGGAACCTCGCTCTCGGTGGGTCTCGGCGAGACTGGCAACAGCTTTGAGTATTATTGATTGAGACCCAAAATTATATTTTAAGGCAACGTTAGGCTGGCGTACCGTCAGCAGAGAGCAAAGCGCGCTTTGGCCCGTGAATCGGGTCTTCTACAATAATAGTTTGGTCGCGGCTCGCACCGAGAGAAACAATTGCGATCGGCACTGCCATCAAATCTGCCAAAAACTTCAGATAATCCAAAGCTTGCTGTGGCAAATCTTCCAAATTCCGGCACTCTTCCGTTGACTGTTTCCAACCGGGAAGGGTTTCGTAAATAGGTTTGCAGCGAGCAAATATCCGGGAACTTTTCGGGAAATCAACACATTTTTCGCCGTCAATTTCGTAAGCAACGCAAACTTTTATTTCTTCTAATTCATCCAAAACATCTAGTTTGGTAATTGCCAGACAGTCAAGGCCGTTGATGCGGACTGCGTAGCGGCCGATTACTGCGTCGAACCAACCGCAGCGGCGTTTCCTGCCCGTTGTCGTGCCGAATTCTGCACCTCTATCGCCCAAAATTGCGCCAACTCCATCTACCATTTCCGTAGGGAAGGGGCCTTCTCCGACGCGAGTTGTATAAGCTTTGGCTACGCCAATTACGCGATCGATCGCTGTTGGGCCGACTCCGGTTCCCACACAAGCCCCACCAGCGATGGGATTGCTCGAAGTAACGTAAGGATAAGTACCGTGGTCTAAGTCTAATAAAGTGCCTTGCGCGCCTTCAAACAGAATATTTTTCCGCTTGTGAAGTCCCTCATAAATCTTCAGCGAACTATCTACTACGTGCGGCCGCAAACGTTCCGCATACACCCGATATTCATCTATTACATCTTGCGGATTTAGAGGCGGCAAATTGTAGAGTTTTTCCAGAAGGACATTTTTACAATTAATCGTCCATTCCAATTGTTCTTGCAACCCTTCCAAGTCCATTAAATCGAGCATCCGAATGCCGGTACGTTCCGACTTGTCGGCGTAAGTAGGGCCAATGCCACGTCCCGTCGTCCCGATTTTATAATTTCCCCGCTGCGTTTCCGATGCTACATCAATTAATCGATGATAGGGCATCGTGACGTGAGCCGTCTCCGAAATCATCAGGGAGGCTGTCGAAATATTCAGTGCCTCTAACTGATCTAACTCTGCAATTAAAACTTTAGGGTCGATGACCGTGCCACAGCCGATAATACACTCTTTATCAGGGTAGAGAATCCCGGACGGAATTAAGTGCAGCTTGAAAGTCTGACCGTTTACTACCACGGTGTGACCCGCGTTGACGCCCCCTTGGTAGCGGACAACGATATCTGCGGATTTGCTGAGCAAATCGGTAATTTTGCCTTTTCCTTCATCGCCCCACTGGGCGCCGATCACAACTACGTTAGCCAAGGGTTTCTCGCGTTCAGTTCAGGTTGACACAATCTCCGATTATGTACGAATGCGTCCCAAATGTCAATCAATTTTAGATTTTAGATTTGGGATTTTAGATTTTAGAGGCTACGCCACGGATACATCGGTTCGCAGGTCGATCGGCTACGCAAATTAGTGAGAGCCGATCCACAGACGAGTCCGGGGGCAACAGAGCCAACTGCTTTCGGTCAAATTAATTTTTGTTAACATTGAGAAAATAGAGGCTTTGTTGCCATGACTTTACACGCTGAGTTGCACCGCCATCTGGGTGGTTCTGTCGTTCCTAGGGTGCTGTGGCGGTATTTCGATCGCCACAATGCTGAGATGGTTAATCGGTTTCAAGAATACTCGGAGTTTGAGGAGTTTTACACTCGTCCACGCAATACTCTCAATGAGTATTTGGAACTGCACACGCTGGTAGAAAGCGTTCAAACTGTTGAGACGTTGCCTTATTTCATCTATCGGTTGATGCGGGGCGCTTACGTGTTTGAAAATCTGGCTTATTTGGAGTTGCGCTATACGCCTTATTTGCGGACTCCTGAACATTTGGATCAGTCAGAACGCATTGATTTGATGGCAGAAATTGTACAAGTTGTGGGCAAGGCAAGTCAAATTAGCGATTGTCCGATTGTTACTAGCCAAATTTTGTGTATGCACTCGCGTTTACCCTATGAGGTGAATCGGGCGATCGTAGATTTGGCGGCCGGGATGGGAGAATATGTTTGTGCGATCGATATAGCTGGCGGCGATGATTGTATTGGCGATCGTTTGGAGGAGTTTGTCGGATTGTACCAGTACGCCAGGTCGATCGGCATCAAAACTACCGGCCACCTCTACGAAACTACGTCAGGCTGTTATCCCGAACTTCTGCCTTATCTGATGCGTATCGGCCACGGGATTCAAATTCCCTTAAAATATCCCGAACTGCTGCCAGAAGTCGCGCGCAGGGGTCAATGCTTGGAAGTTTGCCCGACGACCTACCTCAAAACGGGGACGTTGCAGGATATGCGCGAATTGAAGGTTGTGTTCGATCGATGTTTTGAAGCTGGTGTGGATATTGCCATTTGTACCGACAACGCGGGATTGCACAACGTGCGATTGCCTTTCGAGTACGAGAATTTGTTAACTTTGGATATCATTGATTTTCGGCAATTGCAAGCGTGTCAAGAAGCTGCTTTCCGCCATGCTTTCGCGTGGCCCTACGGGGAGCGGCCTGTGAAAATGCTAACTGGTTTGTTGCAGCATGAGTCTGTGGAGGCGATCGTTAATTAAAGAATATCTATTTAATGAACCGCGAAGGAAGAGAAAGAGGAAGATAGGCAGATATTTTCCGGTAAAAACTCTACTTGGAAATGAGAAAAACCTCTTTCTTCTCTTCCTTCGCGCTCTTTGCGTCTTCGCGGTTCGTTTAAAAGAGATATTTGTAAAATTATAATAAGTGTCGGGCGATCGGCAATCGTAGCAAGTTATAGTTTGGAGGCAGAATCCTCAATATAAAATGATAAAAAAACATGACAAATATGGACGCTTACTGGATGCCCTTCACCGCCAACCGACAGTTTAAAGCGAATCCACGAATGTTGGTTGCGGCAAAAGATATGCACTTTACAACAGATGATAACCGCTCGATTTTAGATGGTACTGCGGGGCTTTGGTGCGTGAATGCAGGGCACGCCCGCGAGACAATTGCCGAAGCAGTTAAACAGCAGGTTTTGCGTTTGGATTACTCGCCGGCTTTTCAGATGGGACATCCGGGGGCTTTTGAATTGGCGGAACGTTTGGTAAAGATGATTCCGGGCAATTTCGATCGCGTTTTCTTTACTAATTCGGGTTCGGAATCTGTAGAAACTGCTTTAAAAATTGCCATCGCCTATCACCGGGTAAAAGGTGAAGGAACTCGCCAAAGATTGATCGGCAGGGAACGGGGCTATCACGGCGTTGGTTTTGGGGGAATTTCTGTCGGCGGTATCGGTACAAACCGCAAGTTTTTTGGCAGTTTGCTGACGGGAGTCGATCATTTGCCTCACACTCACAGCCTCGAACACAATGCTTTCAGCCGCAAACAACCGGAATGGGGAGCGCATTTGGCCGATGAATTGGAGCGGATTGTCGCTTTGCACGATGCGTCTAATATTGCAGCGGTAATTGTAGAACCGGTGGCTGGTTCTACAGGGGTTTTGATTCCGCCCAAAGGTTATTTGGAGCGACTGCGGGCGATTTGCGACAAATACGGAATTCTGCTGATTTTTGATGAGGTAATTACCGGATTCGGGCGACTAGGCTCTAGTTTTGCAACGGAATATTTTGGGGTGGTTCCCGATATTGTGACGGCCGCGAAAGGGATAACTAACGGTACGGTGCCGATGGGGGCGGTGTTTGTGAAACAAGGCATTTATGATGCTTTTATGAATGCTCCTGAAAATGCGATCGAGCTTTTTCACGGTTATACTTATTCGGGTCATCCTGTGGCTTGTACGGCTGCTTTGGCGACGCTGGATATTTATGAGGAAGAAAGGTTATTTGAACGAGCCGATAAGATGGCTGGTTACTGGGAAGATGCGGTGCATTCTTTGAAGGGGGTGCGGCACGTAATTGATGTCCGCAATCTGGGACTGGTGGCGGGTATTGAGTTGGAATCTATTGCTGGGAAGGCGGGGAAACGGGCTTTTGATTGTTTCTTGCAGTGCTATGAAAAAGGGTTGCTAATTCGGACGACTGGTGATATTATTGCTTTGTCGCCACCGCTGATTATTGAGAAGGAACATATCGATCGCATTGTGGAAATTTTGACAGGGGTTTTGCAGGAGATGGACTAGGATTTAACGAACCGCGAAGGCGCGAAGGAAGAGAAGGAAGAGCAAGAAGAAGATAGGTAGATGTTTTCAGGTAAAGACTATAGTTGGAAAGGAGAAAAACCTCTCTCTTTTATTCCTTCGCGCTCTTGGCGTCTTCGCGGTTCGTTCAAATAATTAAAAAGCGCTATAATAATTAACAACTAATGACGAATGACAAATAACTATGGTACAATTAACTGCAAAAATCTCTGCTAACGAGTTAGCAAATTTGGCTGTAGATTTGATTCGGGAAACAGGTTGCGAGTACGGTGATGTGCGTTTTTGCACTTATCGAAGGCAGAATCTTTACGCGCGCGATCGATCTTTAAGTCAACTGTCCGATAATGTAAGTTCCGGTTTTGGCGTGCGAGTGCTTCTAGACGGCGCTTGGGGGTTTGCCGCCAGTCACAGCAAAACACCCGCAGAGGTTGCAAGAATAGTCGCTTTGGCTGTAGAAATTGCTAAAGGCAGCCGCTTAACTCAGAAGGAACCGGTGCGGTTAGTACCAGTCGAAAAATATGTCGATACCTACATTACTCCCATCGCCATTGACCCTTTTTCTGTACCAGTTGCTGAGAAAGCTCAACTGCTGCTAACTATCAACGAGAAGCTGCTAGCACACGGCGCACAAGGCATCAAAAAAGCTTCTTCTTTTTTGCAGTTCAGCCGCGAAGACAAGGTTTTTGCTTCCACAGAAGGCTCGCTAATCGAACAAACAATCTACCGCAGCTATCCGGGTTTTGGCTGTACGGCAATTGCGGGCGGCGATGCTCAAAGTCGCAGTTACGAACGCCCGCCGCTGAATATAGGTTACGAACATATTAATCCCGATGATTTGTTGAGTCAAGTCGAAAGAGTTGCCGCCGAAGCTATTGAGAAAGTCCGCGCTCCCAAAATCCCTGCGGGTATTTGCAAATCCCTGATTCTCAAGCCGACAAATTTGTATTTGACTATCCACGAATCAGTCGGGCATCCAACAGAATTAGACCGGGTTTACGGCTACGAATCTAATTTTGCTGGCACGAGCTTTGCTACTACTGATAAGTTAAATAAACTGCAATATGCTGCACCTTGGGTGAATTTTAAGTGCGATCGCACTCAACCAGGGGGCCGCGGTACAATGGGTTACGATGATGAGGGCGTAAAATCACAAGATTGGTACGTTGTCAAGGATGGAATTTTAGTTGATTATCTCACTGACAGAGAGACGGCTTATCGCCTCGGACGCGGTAGCAGCAACGGTTCTGCTTACGCTGACAGTTGGTCGAGCGTGCCGATGGTGAGAATTCCCAATTTGGGATTGGAGCCGGGCCCGGATGGCGGCAGTCATACTGCTACTTTGGCAGAGATGATTGCTGATACGGAAGACGGGATTTTAATCGACGGTATGGGTAGTTATTCCATCGACCAGCAGCGGCGCAATTTTCAATTCGGCGGCGATGCTTTTTGGAAGGTGGAAAAAGGTAAAGTTGTCGGTATGTTGAAGGATGTAACTTATCAGGCGATGACTACTGATTTCTGGAATCAAATAGATGCGATCGGGCCGGCTTCGGAGCTGGTTCAGTGCGGTACTCATATATGCGGAAAAGGCGAGCCGATGCAGGTTGCTCAGATGACTCACGCTTGTGTGCCGGTGCGAGTGAGGGATATTCAAATTGGGTAATACGGCATGGGGCATGAGGCATAGGGCATCGGTTCTTAGTTATTAGTTAATTGCTAACAATGCCCAATTCCCAATGTCCAATTCCCAATGCCCAATTCGCAATGCCCAATTCGCCATGCCTAATTACTAATCATGATTGTAACAACATCGCCCGCAATTTTAAGTGAAGACCAAGCCTTATCTTTACTAGAAAAAGCAGTAAAACTATCCAAAGCAGAGGAAGTATTTGTCAGTCTCTCTACTGGCGAAGAATCTCTTTCCCGCTTCTCGGAAAATCAAATCAGCCAAAATATTAGCAAAACTGTATTTAGCCTCAGCATTACTAGCTATTTCGGTAACAAAAGCGCCTCTGCTGCTGTTACAGAATTTGATGAAGATGCGATCGCCTCCGCAGTCAAGCGATCGGAAGAATTGGCCCGAATTGCGCCGGCAGACCCCGAATGGATGCCGCTGCTGCCCCCTCAAACCTACGATTTGCGCTCGCCAGCCTTCGACGCAGCAACGGCAACTGTATCGCCTCTAGCACGGGCCGAAATGGTGCAGCAAGCGTGCGCGAGATCCTCCCAGGGGGGGGCTCACGGTTCGGGCACTTTGAGCGCTGATGCGTCGCTGTACGCGATCGCCTCGTCAACCGGACTCCGCGCCTGCAACCAGTCTACAGAGGCGGATTTCAGCTTTACTGCTCGCGTTGAAGACGGTTCGAGTTGGGCTCAGAGCACTGCTTGGAGTATCAACGAATTGCCGATCGCCCAATTAGCAGAACAAGTGCTTGATCGGGCGATCGCATCCCGCAACCCGCGCCCCATCACTCCCGGCGTTTATCCGGTAATCCTTGACGGTGCTGCTTTTGCGGATTTGCTACCGTGGGTAATTTGGAGTTTGGATGCGAGGGCGGCGGATGAGGGGCGATCGTTTATGTCGATCGCCGATGCAGAGGGAAAACCAGCGGGAAACCGCGCGGGGGAACAACTTTTTAGCCCGTTAGTGCAAGTGCAGCGCGATCCGGCTCATCCTTTGTTGCGATCGAATACTTTTTTCGGCGACGGATTGAGCAATAACTATTTGGAAATCATCAAAGATGGCGTCCCTCAAAGTTTGTCTTATTCCCGCTACTGGGCCGCACAAAAAGGCAAAGAGGCAAAAGGTGCTTATTACCCGATCGTAATGACAGGTTCCGACCAAAGTTTAGCAGATTTAGTTGCTCAAACCGAGCGAGGAATTTTCGTTAGTCGAGCTTGGTACGTGCGCTACGTGAATCCGAAAACATTGGAAGTAACGGGAATGACTCGCGACGGTACTTTTTGGATTGAGGATGGCAAAATTGCTTACCCGATAAAAAACCTGCGTTTCAATCAAGTTTTACCTGATATGTTGCGCGATGTGGATGCAGTTAGTGCGGTGAAGCGTTACGGCGGTAGTGTCGTGCCCGGAGTGCGCGTGAAAGCTTTTAATTTCACGAGTATTACTGACAGTTTGTGACTTGCAGCGGTGAGGTGCGCGGAGGCGCACCCTCTGGGCGTTAGTTTTTGTGTCGGTAAGGTAGATTGGGTGCGGGTTCAGGCGATCGCCTGTTGACAAAGCTGTTCGGAGAATTAGTATTTTTTTAACCGAGGCATCTACCTTAAGGTAGAGTATTCTTTGTGAAGCTTACGATTAAAACCAGCTACTATCTAATTTAGGGCGCTCAAGAATAAACCAATTCCCAATTCCCAATTCCCAATTACCAATTACAAATTATCAATGAATCAATATTTTGCTACAGTTGCGCGCGGTTTAGAAACTATTGCCGCCCAAGAATTAGAACGTTTAGGAGCTCAGGATGTCAAGCCAGATTTTACTGGGGTTTACTTTGCGGGCGATCGCGCTTTATTGTACCGCGTCAATCTTTGGTCGAGAACAATTTTTAGAGTGCTAATGCCGATCGCCGAATTCCGGTGTTACAACTCGGATATGCTCTACCGCGAAGTGCAGAAAATCCCTTGGGACGAATACTTAGATCCCGACAATACTTTAGCAGTAAACTGCACCGGCGGCAACGAAAATTTGAACCACACTCACTTTACAGCTTTGCAGGTCAAAAATGCGATCGCCGACCAACAGCGCCTTCAATTTAACAAGCGTTCTAATGTCGATGTAGAGCATCCCGATTTGCTAATTAACATTCACATTCATCAAGATAGAGCTATTTTAAGTTTAGACAGTTCTGGCGGCAGTTTGCACCGCCGGGGATATCGACCGGCGATGGGGCTTGCTCCCCTGAAAGAAACCCTAGCTGCGGCTTTGTTGGAGATGGCAGAATGGACGCCTGATTTGCCGTTTTTAGACCCGATGTGCGGTTCTGGAACTTTGCCTTTGGAAGCGACGTTAAAGGGCTTGAATATTGCACCGGGATTGTTTCGAGAAAAGTTTGGATTTATGACTTGGCGGGATTTTGACGAACCTTTGTGGGATGAATTGTGGGCAGAAGCTGAAAATAGTGAGTTACCGGAACTTAAAGAGGTGATTGCAGGGTGCGATCGTGATTCCGATATGTTAACTCAAGCTCGCACGAACGCGCAGCAAGCTGGTATTTCCGGTAAGATTCAGTTTGCTCAAACCGAGCTCTCAGAGTTGGAAGCACCCGCAGACAGAGGCGTTCTGATTTGCAATCCTCCCTACGGAGAGCGCCTGGGAGATGCTAGCGAATTGGGAGATTTGTACAAGATGTTGGGGGATATTTTCAAGAATCGTTTTAAAGGTTGGAATGCGTTTATTTTGACGGGAAATAAGGAGTTGGGGAAAAAAGTGGGACTCAGGACATCGCGCCGGATTCCTGTTTTCAATGGGTCGATTCCTTGTACCTTGCTGAAGTATGAACTGTATTAAATTTCCCTTCCTCTTCCCCTTCCCCTTCCCCTTTTCTTGATTAAATGTTTCACCTAGCCATCAACTTGGGCTGGAATGACTCCGAACCATTTTTCCACCAGAAAACGCCTTCTTTCTGGCGTGGAGAAAGAGTTTTTGAAAGCACGAGCAACTCATCTGGTGAAAAAGGAGCCTTCCAGTGATCAGAAAACACTTTGATCGGTTTTCTGGAGTGATAATTAAAAAATATTGCGTCGCGGTGTGACTTGAGAGGTATCTTGCCGCGATGGAAAACATGGTGAGAGTCGAAGAAAACAACAGTACCTGCTAGCCCTGTACATGAAACGCAATTTGATAGGTCTAAGTGTTTTGCTACTTCTGCATCAGAAAATAAAAGTTTGCCTTTGAGAGAGCTTAACTTAGAATTGAAATGCTTTGGAATATATTCAAACGGGCCGCCTTCAGCATTCACATCATTCAAGTAAACAGCTATTTTGAGAAGTCGGTGATCTTCCGGGTCTTTATGCCACAATCTTGTAAGTACCTGCTGTTCGTTCGCGAAATCTTTCTGAAATAATGAACCGCGGTAAGCAACTGGAACGCGAAGATAATTTTCAGCAATGTCGAGCAACCGCTCTTGAAGACCCCACAAAAAAATTTCTGAATTTTCTATAATTTTTGCTGAATCCACATGGTAAACGTATTGATCTTGAAAAGCCGGAGCTTTTGGATTATTAGCTAAGATAACTTTGGCTCCCTCCAAAAGTTTTTCAGTCAGGGGCAAGGACAAAGCTTCTAGAGAAGTAATAAAAGCCCCTTCCTTCCTGATAGCATCGACAATACACTGATTTGTGGGACTAAGTGCAGGTATTTTTTTGATATGTTTGAACATTCTCCAATTGTAAGACACACTAGATTGGAGCAGGGAAGTTTCTCTTCCTACTTTTCTGAAACCTCTATTGATCATATTAATTTTACTTTTTTCATTGCTGAGGACGCATGAGATATCTTATATCATTACTTTTGTGAGGTGTCGTATTTTTATTACAAAAATTTACAAACAATACTTGCACAAGTAAGGTCGATCGCAAATAGATTGCCAAACCATCTTGAATGCCAACTTATAACTTATTAGATATATATTTAGTCAGAAGTGTTGAATTTCCTTACAAAAATTTATATTTAAAAAATGAAACCAGGTTTCCATCTATAATCTTGTAGTGAAAAATGAATCATCATTTTTAGGCAAGTCTTTGACTAAAAGTTTGACAATTTCTCTATAACTATTTATCATATTATTTAATAATTAACTTAATTTTTTGGCGAGCATTAGACCATAATCATAGTTCAAATTTTAATTTTTTTAGCAACACGCCACACTTCTGATATTTAGTATTGGATTTGTAATAAGGACTTTAGTCCTTATTACAAACGCAACTAATTACTGGAAATTAATGCTCAATTTTGAGCGAAATAATTTTGTCACCTTGGCGGATAGCATTGACGACAGACATATCCTCAGTTTTGCCAAAAGTTGTGTGAACTCCATCTAAATGAGACTGGGGAGAATGGCAAATAAAGAATTGGCTGCCACCCGTATCCCGGCCTGCGTGAGCCATCGATAAAGTGCCTGCCAAATGTTTGTTGGAGTTGATTTCGCACTTAATTTTGTAGCCGGGGCCGCCCGTTCCATTGCCTTTTGGACAGCCACCTTGAATCATAAAGTTAGGAATGACTCGGTGAAAAGCCAATCCATCGTAAAAACCTTTTTCGGCCAAGTCAACAAAATTCTTCACTGTGTTAGGCGCATCCCCATCGAACAATTCCAAATTGATTGTGCCTTTGTCGGTTTCCATAATAGCGCGGGTCATGATTTTTCCTTGCTTCCTAAAATGAGTGTGTTGCCTGCGTGTTAATTGCGGACTTCGCTTTTATAGCGACAGATTCAACCTAATCGCTAGATTTGGTCTTCCCGAAGTTTAGCATACTCCGCGAACTTTCAACGGCTGCTAACTTTTTTGGCGATCGGGTTCTTCCTGAATATCGTTCATATTAAAAATGAAAGGAACCCGACTCGAACCACTGCCCATCACCAACACTTTTGGCATCTGAGCGCCGCCGCTTCTCCAAGCTTCAATCGCCTCTTTTTGCAGCACTAAATCGCCGCCCTGAGCCTTCAAAGTTTCAGCCAATAGCCTTTGAGCTTCCGCCCTACCTTGAGCGCGGTTAATATCAGCTTGAGCCTGTTGTTCTGCTTCCTGAGCCACATAAACAGCCCTTTGCGCCCGCTGTTCAGCAACCTGTTTCTCCTCAACCGCTTTCGCAAAATCTGTCGAGAATCGAATGTTAACAACGCTCGTATCGAGTACGATTACATCATACTTTGATAGCCTTTCCTTCAGCGCAGTATCAAAGTCTCGCTTCAGTTCACTTCTTTGAGTAATAGATTGTTCTGCGGTTCTCAGTGCGGCCGCTGTTTTAAATGCTTCTTGCGTCTGAGGAGCAATAATTTTTGAGACTATATTCTCCAAAGTTCCTTGAGTCCTTCTGATCTCCACTATTTTCTCAGGATCGAGGCGAAAGTTGATCGCAAAACTGGCATTTAAATCCTGAAGGTCTTTAGTAGCACTCTGGGCGGGAACTTCAAATTTTTGCACGGTTACATCGTACACGTCTACCTTGGATATTAGCGGGGGTCTGAGGTGAAACCCCTCTAACAATGCTCCATCTGTGGCTTTTCCTAAAACGCTGACAACGCCTGCTTCGCCTGGATTGATGACGACAAAAGAGTTTAATCCGAGGAGTAGCGCGCCTACTAATAGAATCCCAGCGAGTGCTGATGATATGCTCTGGAAACTTTGATTTTTCAACTTACACGCTCCTTTGTACTCATTCCATTATAATCGTTAAATAGATTGGGTCGCCTCTAAAATCTAAGATCTAAAATTAAAATTAAAAATGGATGGGTCGCCTCTTAAATCTAAAAGGTAAAAGGAATTGGCTGATGCTCAAAATTGTTAAATATCCTCGAACTTATCACATCGAAGGTTCGCGTTTCCAACCGGGTGATGAAGACCTCGACAGCGTGCCATTTAGCGCCCTGATCGATCGCCCGACAGTGATTGAAGAAAAGGTAGACGGCGCTAATACAGGCATCAGCTTCGCACCCGATGGACAAATGCTGCTGCAAAGTCGCGGCCACTATCTCACCGGCGGCCCCAGGGAAAAACATTTTAACTTATTCAAACAGTGGGCTTTCAGTCTCAGCCCAGCCCTGGGAGAAGTGCTGGGAAATCGCTACATTCTTTACGGCGAATGGCTGTATGCCAAACACACTGTTTTTTATAATTTTTTGCCGCACTATTTTATGGAATACGATGTGCTGGACTTAGAAACAAGTCAATTTCTGAGTACAGAATCCCGCCGCAAGTTGTTAAGCGGACTGCCGTTAGTGTCCGTTCCCGTGCTGTTTTCTGGAATGCTGAAATCGCCCAAGCAAATGATGCAGTTTATGGAAAAATCTAATTTTATTCAACCTGGACATTTGGATCGGTTGCGTTTGTACTGCGGGGAAGTGGGATTAGATGAAGAACGATGTTTGAAAGAGACTGACAAGAGCGATCGCATGGAGGGTCTGTACCTTAAAATTGAAGAAGATGGCATAGTAAAGGCGCGTTACAAATACGTGCGATCTAGCTTCTTGACTGCTATTAAAAATGCCGAAGGACATTGGCTAAATCGCCCAATTGTACCCAATATTCTGCGTCCCGGTGCAGATTTATTTAATTTTAGTTAACCACCCGGTGAATTTATGACTGCACTGTTATCGCCAACTTGGACTTTTCCCTTTTGTCCCGAACCCCCCGATTGGTTTCTGGATTGGGACAGCATTCAAAATCATTTTGATTGGATTCAAAACTTAAAAGGCTGCCAGCAAGACCCGATTTATCACGCCGAAGGAGACGTTTTAATTCATACCAGAATGGTCTGCGAAGCATTAATATCTTCCCCGAATTGGCGTCAATTACCCGTGCAAGAACGATCGATACTTTTTGCCGCCGCTTTGCTGCACGATGTCGCCAAAGCAGCCTTTACAAAAATAGAAGCCGACGGCAGAATTAGCTCAAAAGGTCACGCCCGCCAAGGTGCGAGAATGGTCAGACAAATTTTATCCCAATTCGAGTCGCCTGTGCAGTTTGAGATTCGCGAAACAGTTGTGGCGATCGTCAAATTCGGCAGTTTACCCATCTGGCTGATCGACAAACCCAACCCGCAGCAGTCTGTAATTAAAGTCAGTCAAGTTGTCCGCTGCGATTTCCTCGCACTTTTAGCCGAAGCAGACGTGCGCGGCCGACAGTGTAGCGACAGACAAGAACTTCTCGATAAAATAGAACTATTTCGGGAGTTTTGTCAAGAAAATAATTGTTTGGATTCTCCCCGACAATTCCCATCAGCACACAGCCGATTTATCTACTTCCGCAAAGACAACGGAAATCCCGATTACGAAGCATTTGACGATACTCGATGCGAAGTAATCTTGATGTCTGGCTTGCCGGCAAGCGGTAAAGATTATTGGATTCGGGAAAATCTTCCAGATTTGCCGATAATCTCGCTGGATGCACTGCGGAAAGAGATGAATGTCCCTCCCGACGAAACTCCCGGCAATGTAATAATGGAAGCCAAAAATAGAGCGCGGGAATATATGAGAGTGGGGCGTTCTTTTATCTGGAATGCTACCAACACTACTAAACAAATGCGCCAGCAATTAATTAATTTTTTTGCCGATTATCAAGCGCAAATTCGCATTGTTTACCTGGAAGTTCCTTTGGAGGAAGTATTGCAGCGGAATCGATCGCGCACAGCAACTGTACCGGAAGCAGTCATTCGCAAATTAGCTGCGCGGCTGGATATTCCCGATCGCACAGAAGCGCATCAAGTAGAGTGGAGCGTTAACAATTAATCTCCCTTTTTACCTAAAACTGTTAGAGCCCCGACTTCTTTAAGAAGTCGGGGCTCTGGGTATTAGGTTTGGGGTTTCCCTTGATATCAATGAGTTTGATAATTTTCCTCAGTCCAGCAGCGCGGCAGAGTTTCACCGGAAGGAAAGACTAAATTACTTTTTGGAAAAGTTGCTGTCTCTTGCTCTTCTTGACCAGCTTGATTTTTTCCCGGCACTTCATTTTTTGTAGGGCTGAGTAAAGCCTCTACATCGAGGATTTCTATCAAGTCGCCTGATTCTTTTTCTTGTAAAAGCATAGTTTCTCCTTGTCAGTTAAATGCGAATTAGGGTTTGAGGACAACTTTGATACAGTTGTCTTTTTTGTTGAGGAAAATCTCGTAGGCGTGGGGCGCTTCATCCAACTTCATTCGGTGCGTAATTACGAATGACGGGTCAATTTCGCCTTTTTGAACGCGATCGAGCAAAGGCCGCAAATAGCGGTGAACGTGCGTCTGTCCCATTTTCAGGGTCAAGCCTTTGTTGAAAGCTGCACCTAAGGGCACTTTGTCAACGAAGCCGCCGTAAACGCCGGGAATTGAGACTGTGCCACCCTTGCGGCAAGCTACGATCACTTGTCGCAGGGCGGTAGGTCGATCGCTCTCCAACCGCACGGCTTGCTTGGCTTTGTCGTACAAAGCGTCGAGACCGGTGCCGTGGGCTTCCATCCCCACCGCGTCGATGCAGGCGTCGGGCCCGCGTCCCCCCGTCATTTCGGTGACGGCTTCCCCGGCGTCCATTTCTTCGTAGTTGATGATTTCAGCTTTGGCCGCGGCCGCCATTTGCAAGCGTTCCGGTACGCGGTCGATCGCAATTACTCGATCGGCCCCCAGCATAAACGCGCTTCTGATCGCAAATTGTCCGACTGGCCCGCATCCCCAAACTGCTACAGTATCCCCCGGCTGAATGTTGCAGTTTTCGGCCGCCATGTAACCGGTAGGAAAGATATCGGTGAGGAACAATACTTGTTCGTCAGAAAGTCCGTCGGGAATTTTTAAAGGGCCGACATCTGCAAACGGAACCCGCGCGTATTCTGCTTGACCTCCTGCATAGCCGCCCGTTAAATGGGAGAAGCCAAACAGTCCAGCCGGCGAATGACCGAATAATTTTTCAGCCAGCCCAGCATTGGGGTTGGAGTTGTCACACAGCGACCACAAATCGCGGTTGCAAAAGAAGCAACTGCCACAAGAAATAGTAAAAGGAATGACAATGCGATCGCCCTTTTTTAAGTTCTTGACTTCGCTGCCGAGTTCGACTACTTCCCCCATGAATTCGTGCCCCATGATGTCACCCGATTGCATTGTCGGGATGAAGCCATTGTAGAGGTGCAAATCAGAGCCGCAGATTGCTGTAGACGTGATTTTAACTATCGCATCGCGCGGATTGATAATTGTTGGGTCTGGTACATTATCAACTCGCACATCATTTGCTCCGTGCCAGCAAAGAGCTTTCATTATTTTTTTCCTCTAGTTAACTACTAGCTAGCAAATTTTTGATTTTAAATCTTACCTTTACTAAGCTGATAAATTACTCGCTTGGATGTTTTTAATTTTAAGCATATAAAATATATATTCTCTCTATCCGAGGTATAATTTATAAATCTATCTTCCGGCTGTTTTCAATACCAAAAATGTCAAGTTTATGCCCTTAAAGTGCGGGAAATTTCACATTCTTCTGTTAACAGCCAACAGTTATAGCAACCGCGCCCGACGGTTAGGACGTTCTTAATGGCTAAAATCCTTGCGGAAGATTGCAACTTCGGTATTCGTTCAACATCGGCTAGAACAGCTAATAACGAGATGGATGAGGTTGTTTTTGTCGATCGGCGATCGCTTCCCTCTCACAATAAATAAATTTTTCGCACTTAATCTCACTAAAGCGGATAAGTCGGCTCACATTAGATAAGTAGCAACCGAAAACTTCTCAAGGAAAAGCGGGTTTATCGATTATTAAGTAGGGTGCATGACTTTTGTATAGCTCACACTCAACGTGAATGTGGAGAATCACGCACCCTGCTTAAGGATGATTAATAGTCAAATATTGTATCATTAGTTATAACTAAAAGCCGAGCTTGCGGTAAAGTTGTTAAAGATTAAAATTTATCGATAGCCTTTTATGCCTTACACTGCATCTACCCCAACAGACCCCCATCAACCCAACATCCGCAATGCCGACCACCGCCTACTAGAATTCACCAAGCTAACGCCGATGATGCAGCGGTATGTGGAAGTGAAAGAACAGTATCCCCACGCACTTTTATTGTTTCGGGTAGGAGATTTCTTTGAGTGTTTTTTCCAAGATGCCGTTACGATTTCGCGGGAATTAGAACTTGTTTGTACTAGCAAAGAAAGCGGCAAGGAAATCGGCAGAGTGCCGATGACAGGAGTGCCGCACCACGCCCTCGATCGCTACACTTCAATGTTAGTAGAAAAAGGCTATGCTGTGGTCGTTTGCGACCAAGTAGAAGATGCCTCGATTGCTGCTAAAGAAGGCCGCCAAGTTAAGCGCGAAATTACCCGCATTCTGACTCCCGGAACTTTGACTGATGACGGAATGCTCAAACCCAGACAAAATAATTTTTTAGCAGCAGTAGTCATCGCTGGGGAACATTGGGGATTGGCTTATACAGATATTTCTACGGGAGAATTCGTCACTACCCAAGCAGACACTTTAGAACAATTAACCCTAGAATTACTGCGTTTGCAGCCTTCGGAAGTCTTGGTACCGACTAATGCGCCGGATTTGGTGACTATGTTGAGACCCGGAGAGAAATCCGAGTATTTACCCGATTGTTTCCCGAATTCGTTTTGCTATTCCTTGCGATCGCAAATTCCGTTTACTCTGTCTGAAGCAAAACAGAGAATCCTGCAAAAGTTCAAAGTGCGATCGCTCGAAGGCATGGGATGCGGCCACCTTTCCCTCGCAGTGCGCGCCGCCGGCGGTTTGCTGCAATATATCGAAGAAACTCAAAAGGAAAAAGCAGTTTCTTTGCAAAGATTGCACACTTACACTCTCACCGATTTTCTCATACTCGACTACCAAACCCGCCGCAATCTCGAAATTACTCAAACAGTGAGAGATGGGGTTTTTCACGGTTCGCTGCTGTGGGCTATAGACAAAACCAGCACTGCAATGGGAGGCCGCGCTTTGCGCCGCTGGGTGCTGCAACCTTTGCTCAACATTAAAGGCATTGGCGCCCGACACGACACGATTCAAGAATTAGTAGAAAATAACGCCCTGCGCCAAGATTTGCAGCAGTTGCTGCGCCAAATTTACGACATCGAAAGACTGACAGGCCGCGCCGGTTCGGGAACAGCTAGCGCGCGGGATTTGGTCGCTTTAGCTGATTCTCTGGGAAAACTGCCGGCATTAGCCTCGATCGCAGCCCAAGGGATATCGCCCTATTTGAAAGCGCTGCAAAATGTACCGCCAATTCTAGAAGAATTAGCAAATACAATTCACGCTCATTTAGTTGATGAACCGCCGATTCATTTAAAAGAAGGAGGTTTGATTCGTTCGGGAATCAATGCCATGCTAGATGAAATGCGCCACACTGCATCAGCAGACCAAGAATGGATTGCCAATTTAGAAGCAACTGAGAGAAAACGCACGGGAATTTCTAATTTAAAAGTTGGCTACAATAAAGCTTTCGGCTATTACATCAGCATTACCAAATCGAAAGTAGACCAAGTGCCGAACGACTACACCCGCAAGCAAACTCTTACCAATGAAGAACGTTATAGCACTGAAGAATTAAAAGAAAGGGAAGTGCGAATTCTGACAGCGCGGGAAGATTTAAATCAATTGGAATACGATATTTTTGCTAAAGTGCGATCGGAGGTAGGAGACCACGCCGAAATTATTCGCAACGTTTCCCGCGCTGTGGCGGCGGCGGATGTTTTGTGCGGTTTGGCAGAAATAGCAGTTTACCAAAATTACTGCCGCCCGACTATGACAGAAAGTCGGGAAATTAAAATTATTGAAGGTTGTCATCCTGTGGTGGAAAAGTCTTTGCCGCCGGGATTTTTTGTACCTAATTCGGCTTTTTTGGGTCGGGAAGAATCGCTAAACCGCCCAGATTTAATTATTTTAACCGGCCCGAATGCTAGCGGGAAAAGCTGCTACCTGCGGCAGGTGGGTTTGATCCAGTTAATGGCGCAGATGGGCAGTTTTGTGCCGGCGAAAGCTGCGAGTTTGGGAATTTGCGATCGCATTTTTACCCGCGTCGGCGCAGTAGATGATTTGGCAACCGGTCAGTCTACGTTTATGGTGGAAATGAACGAAACTGCAAATATTCTTAATCACGCGACACCGCAATCATTGGTGTTGTTAGATGAAATTGGCAGGGGAACGGCGACGTTTGACGGACTTTCGATTGCTTGGTCTGTAGCAGAATATTTAGCAAATGAGATTCGGGCGCGGACAATTTTTGCGACTCACTATCACGAATTAAATGAGTTAGCTTCTATTTTAGATAATGTCGCAAATTATCAAGTGACGGTGAAAGAATTGCCGGATCAAATCGTATTTTTGCACCAAGTTCAGCCGGGAGGTGCTGATAAATCTTACGGAATTGAAGCGGGCAGATTAGCTGGTTTGCCGCCGTCGGTGATTGACAGGGCGAGACAGGTAATGAAGCAGATTGAGAAACATAGCAAAATTGCGATCGGGCTGCGGAAAGGTGTTAAAAAAGATGGTAAAAAAGAGTCGGAGGGCGAACAGTTGGATATTTTTGATGATTGAAATTTCCGGTGGAAAAAAATTTGTAGTAACTTCTATATTGCACCATTTTCAATAAGCCTTTCAGGGGCGGGCAGGATGCCTGTTCTTGAGCATGGTGCAATATAGAAGTTACTATTTTTACTACAAACCAGGAACTATTCAGCAACTCTAACGCCCATTTTGCAACTTTCTTACCTCTTTGTGCACGCTCATTCCAATTTCCAAAGCTTCATTCAGCAACCGCCCGTATTCAGTCGCCCGATCGCTCACATCCACCGCCATCAAAGCAGCCAAATTACTTTCAATATTAGCAAATAACTCGTAACGGCGACCGATAAAATCCTTATTTTCCCTGAGAATTTTCTCTGTTTTCAAAGCACAGACTAAACTTTCTCTAGTAATTTTTAATGCTTCAATTGCATCTCCTCGGTTAATTAAATGGGCTTGTAAATTGCCAGCAGCCGTTAGGCGATCGATAATATCTAAAGCCTGAATCACCTCATGATATTTCTCAACTTCATCCAGCAGACCCGCCAGAATTGCCAAAGGCTTTGCCTTAACCCATTTATAGACATTCCAAGCAACAGTAATCGCCAGCGACAAACCCAAAGTTATTTGTAAAACCCGGACAAATATCTCAGCATCGCTAAATGAACCAACATTATGTTGATTAGCAAGTAAAGCAACAGGCAGCGAAACAACTAACGTCAGGCAAAATATCAGCAACTCATTCAACAAAAGAGAAAACAGCTTTTTCCCGTCCCGTAATGCAGCAGGTCGGTAAAAATCTGCTGCAAAACCGTCGCTCAAAGCTATTCCGCTCAAATCCTCCAACTCCTTCTCAGAAATTTTTAACTGTTCCAAATCCGCTTGTATCACTCTTCAAAATCTCCTTAAATTGGGATTAATTACGATCCTCCCAGAGACATAATTGATTGCCACAGACTCATATAAAAATTGCTTTCTCGGTTTCGGAAGAGTTGAAAAGCCATTCCCGACGACCCAAAAAACGGTCTCAGCGTCCATCCCAACTGAGTGCCAACAAACGCATAGAGTCCCAACCAAAAGCGCAAAATATTTAGCCTGATGTCTTTGCCTTCGGCATCTTGTTCGGACAGAAAGTGCATTCCTTGATAAATGAAACTTACCCCCAAAAATCCTGTAATTGCCATAATAGCAACATTCAACACCAGAAAAAAATTGTAATTGGGACTGCTTAGAAGAAAAAACAGACTGACAGGTGCAAATCCAAACAGCAAAACGCTAATCATCGCCATCGCTGTCATCAACAATGTCAAATACTGCTCAAAAGTTCGTTTTGAACCAAACATGACATTAAAAAAGTACAGTGTGGGGAAGCAGATAATCAGCGTCAGCAAGTAAAGTGCTGGCAACTTAATTGCTGAAACCAGACATTGCATCCACGTACTAGAGGCACCTAATATCGCTCCGTAAATGCCAAAAAATACTGTACTAGAAATCAACAAACCGAAAATTTTAGATTTGAGCTTAACACCTTGGCGAATTTCTTCGAGAAACTGTTGCCGTTCCCGCAGCAAATACATTACTACTGAAAAATATTTCACGGGCCCTCCTTGTGACTGACGCAACTCCGAATCAGTCATAACTCAAGCTGAGTTCGATCCGCAAGCTTGTCAAATCAGGGCACTCTATGTTAATTAATTATTCTTGCAGATACAGGACTTACAGAAAACCTAATTGTGTAGGGTATTCTTCTGCCGCGCACCTTATTGCTATTGACCATCGGCTGGATATTTCTAGTCAAATTGTCTCCAAATTGTCTCCAAAAAGGTCATTTGATAGTCATTTCGTAGTCATTTGATAGTCACTTGATACTCACTTTGACCCCCGACTCACTCCTATTCTGGGCAATAAAAAACCTCAAAGCGTTGATTTCTCGTTGGTTTGAGGTTTTTATAGATAGAAGCCCGCAGCGGGAAGCGAACCCGCATAGTTAGCTGGGAATGCTAGCAAACTCTGGCTTATAATCCTTATGTAAACAAGGGTTTCCAGGTTTGGCTTTAGTGGGTGTCTGAGGAGTGTATCCAATTTGTATGTATCCAAAAGATGTATCGTGATGGTCTTGAGTTGGTAATAAGCGGTCACTAACCTGTCTTTATTTCCGCTGCTACAATGAACGCAAGCGATTCACCCAAGTGGATACCACGGTCTGCGGCTGACGGGGGGAGTAAGAGAATCGGTCATGGCAAGGGATGGAGTCAGAAGCCGCTGATAGCCCACGTCTCCCGGCCTCGATACTTGGAACAGATGGGAGCGAAATTTGAGCGGAAAATAGGACTATCGGTAATACAATTAACCTCAAACCCTTACTCCACAAAAGACATATAAAATGAGCACGGAGGGATTTGAACCCCCGACCCTCAGGACCGGAACCTGATGCTCTATCCACTGAGCTACGTGCCCTCGACTTTTCTGAGTATAACACGTCTTGGGGAAAATGGCGAGTGCCGATCGCAAATTTCCTCGCCGGCCTCCAAACCGCTTGAGCCATGAGGGTTAAACTCGCCCGCGCGATCGGGTATCATGCACTTCTGGCAGCCAGAAACTGCCAATTCTACCTAAATGTTCACAATAATACGACAATGGGGGAAATAATCAACTTTAATCTAGCCAAGATTAGGTTTACATTCGATCGGGGTCGAGCATCTACCACAGCTAAAATAGCCCGCATCAATTCCCTTTAGCTAATCGGCAGTAAATAAATGGTGCTGCTGTTAAGACCGGTTGTGTAAATACGGTTCTAGACTAAGTTCACCAAACCTCTCAATCTTATGGTTTATAAAATTTTAGACAAATTACCGCTGCGAACCGTTCTCATAGTTCCATTTGTATTGCAAATCGTTGGTGCCGTGGGACTGGTAGGATATCTGTCTTTTAGAAACGGACAAAAAGCAGTTAATAACCTTGCCAGTCAGTTAATGAGCGAGGTGAGTTTGCGTGTCGAGCAAAACCTGCAAGTTTACCTGACAACTCCCCATCAAATCAATCAAACCAAGCTGGATGCTGTCAATCTCGGCTTGTTAAAGATGGAAAACTTATCAGCTTGGGAGAAATATCTTTTGCGGCAAGTACAATTATATCCATATATCAATTTTACCTCCGTTGGCAACAATAAGGGAGATTATAGATCCGGTGAACAACTGTCTAACGGCTCCCGCACGATGAATGTGATAGAAACCTCTACTGGGTTAAATTTTAATTCTTACAATACGAACGAGCGAGGCGATCGCACTACATTTATCACCCTTGTCAAAAACTATGATAATCGGCAACATCCTGCGTACAAAAAAGCCGTAAAAATCGGAAAACCTACTTGGAGTTCGGTTTATGTTTCCTTGCTAGAGCCGACCTTAATTATCAGCGCTATCCAACCGGTATACAGCGAAAAAAATCAGCTAGAAGGAGTCTTATTTACTGCCTTGCGTCTCGACCATCTTGGGAGATTTCTCCACAGTCTCAAAGTTGGCAAATCAGGTCAAACATTTATTATAGATCGCCAGGGTACTTTGTTAGCAACTTCCACAACAGAAAAACCGTTTCGCACTAAAGGTAATGAAAGACAATTGTTTAAAGTAGAAGAAAGCAGCAACCCTTTGACTCGCTCGACAGCTAAATATTTGACTGCAAAGTTTAAAAAATTAGACCAAATTAAAAAATCCGAGTTATTGAGCTTTGAAATAGATGACAAGCGACAATTTTTAAAAGTCTTGCCGTTCCTAGACGGCAAAGGTTTAGACTGGCTGATTGTCGTAGTTGTTCCCGAAGCAGATTTCACCAAAGAAATCGATACCAATACCCGCACAGCGGTTTTGCTTTGTTTCGCAGCTTTGGGAGTAGCTGTGGCGATCGGCATTCTGAGTTCTCAGTGGGTGACAAATCCTATTTTGAGCTTAAATACAGCAGCCAAAAATATTGCTAAAGGTGAATGGGACAAAACAGTAGAAAGCGAACGTTCTGACGAATTGGGGGAATTAGCTAAGTCATTTAACAGCATGGCTCAACAACTGCAACAATCTTTTGAAACTTTAGAACAGCGAGTGCAAGAGCGGACGGCAGAATTGGCTGTAGCTAAAGACAAAGCGGAGGTAGCGAATCAAGCTAAAAGCACCTTTCTTGCTAACATGAGCCACGAATTGCGATCGCCTCTCAATGCAATTCTCGGCTTTTCCCAACTGATGACTCGCAGCCAAACTCTATCCCCAGAACATCAAGAAAATATTAGCATAATTAGCAGCAGCGGAGAACACCTGCTCACCCTGATTAATAACGTACTCGATTTATCTAAAATTGAATCCGGGCGCACCACCCTCAATCCCAAAAAATTCGACCTCTATCGCCTGCTCAACGACTTGGAAGATATGTTTCAACTCAAAGCAGATGACAAGCACTTGCAGTTAGTTTTTGACCGCAGTCCCGATGTGCCGCAATACGTTGAAACGGACGAGTTAAAGTTGCGGCAAATTTTAATTAATTTGCTCAATAACTCTCTTAAATTTACCGATGAGGGCGGTGTATCGGTAAGAGTTAGCAAGCAGTTATTAGTAGGCAAAAATCAACAAGCAGAAGGGGAAACTTTTGAACGCTCGGAAGTATCCCAAAATACAGAAATTCCCGCAGATAATGGTGTTAAAATATCTCACGTCAGTCCGTCGAACAACCAGATTATGGGAACCCCAAATGACGATTCAGCTTCTACCTCTTCCTTCTTCCTTAATTGGGAAGTCGAAGATACTGGTCCAGGTATTGCTACCACTGAATTAGACGATCTTTTTGAACCTTTCGTGCAAACTAAGACAGGAAAAGATTCGCAAGAAGGTACAGGCTTGGGATTGCCGATAAGCCGCAAATTTGTGGAATTAATGGGCGGCAAAATGAGCGTCTGTTCTGCTGTGGGCAAGGGAACTACTTTTAAGTTTGACATTCAAGTTATTGCGGTCGATGCGGCTGATATTGCAAGCCAAAAACCGACCCGCAATGTTATTGCCCTGGAACCCAAGCAACACACCTATCGAATTTTGATAGTAGACGACAAACCGCTAAATCGCCAACTGCTAATTAAACTTCTCAATCCTCTGGGTTTTGAACTAAAAGAAGCTACTAACGGTCAAGAAGCTATTGAGATTTGGGACAGTTGGGAACCGCATTTAATTTGGATGGACATGAGAATGCCCGTGATGGACGGCTACGAAGCGACGCAATACATTAAAAGGACTCTTAAAGGTCAAGCTACTGCGATTATTGCGCTGACTGCGAGCGTTTTAGAGGAAGAAAGGGCAGTTATTTTGTCGGCGGGCTGCGATGCTTTTATGAGGAAGCCTTTTCGGGAAGCCGATATTTTTGATGCTATGCACAAACATATCGGAGTGCGCTATATTTATGAAGATCCGGGTCAAACTAATTTATCGGCAATCACAGAGGGCGATCGCGCTATGAGTGCGGCTAATTTCGTAAAATTGCCTGATTCACTGGTAGCTGATTTAAAGCTAGCAATACTGAATGCAGATATAGATTTAATTGATACCTTGATAAAGCAAATTCGATTAAAGGATGCAGTAACGGCAGGTGCGATCGCAAATTGTATAGAAAATTTCGAGTACGACAAAATTTTAAAGTTAATATCTCAAGCAATATCACATGAATAACGATCTTCCTAGCACCGATCGCGGTAATATTTTAGTAGTTGACGACACCCCAGCTAATTTGCGGCTGCTAGCCGGAATTTTGAATAGCAAGGGCTATAAAGTGCGCCCGGTACCTAGCGGCGAGTTAGCGCTTTCGGCGGCAAAAGGTATGCCTCCTGATTTGATTTTGCTGGATATTATGATGCCCGAAATGAATGGATATGAAGTTTGCGAAAAAATCAAATCTGATGAACGAACTTGCGACATCCCGGTGATTTTTATTAGCGCGATTAATGACGTACTAGATAAAGTCAAAGCCTTTGCTGTGGGCGGGGTAGATTATATTACTAAGCCCTTTCAGGTGGAAGAGGTTCTAGTGAGGGTAGAAACCCATTTAGCAATATGCCAGTTGCGAAAAAAACTCCAACAGAAAAACAATCAACTTACAGTTACTTTAGACCAACTGCAAGCTACTCAGAATCAATTAGTGCAATCGGAAAAAATGGCGGCATTAGGGCAACTGATTGCGGGCATTGCTCACGAAATTAATACGCCGTTGGGCGCGATTCGATCGTCTATTGGAAATATTACCAGCTTTTTGGATAACAATCTCGAAAGTTTGCCAGTTTTTTTTAAAGAACTGTCAGCAGAACGCCAGCAGGATTTCTTACGTTTGATGTACAGTTCTAGTCAACAAAATTATTCTTTATCTACTCGAGAAAAACGGGTATTGAAAAAAGGGGTCAAGCAGCAATTAGAGTCGGAAAGCATTGAAAATGCTGAGAGCCTTGCTAGCATTTTAGTCAACATCGGATTGCAGGGAAATTTGCAAGAATTCTTGCCGTTGCTCAAAGACCCGGACAGCGAAAATATTATAAAAACAGCCTACGACTTTGCTAGCATTCACCGAAGCGCCCGAACCATCGCTACCGCTACTGAACGCGCTGCCAAAGTCGTCTTTGCCCTGAAAAATTATGCGCGTTACGATGTAAATGGGGAAAAAATACAGGTGAATATTACCGATGGAATTGAAACTGTATTAACTCTTTATCAAAACCAAATTAAGCAGGGTGTGGAAGTTGTCAGAAACTATCAAGCTCAATTGCCTCCGGTACTATGTTATCCCGACGAACTCAATCAAGTTTGGACCAATTTAATTCACAATTCCTTACAAGCGATGGACAATCAAGGAACTTTAACAATTGAGGCGGTACAACAAGATACCAGCGTCTTGGTAAAAATTATTGACAGCGGTAAGGGGATTCAACCGGAGATTATTCGGAAAATTTTTGAGCCTTTTTTTACTACCAAACCTGCGGGAGAAGGCAGCGGGTTAGGATTGGATATTGTCAAAAAAATAATTGAAAAACATCAGGGTAAAATTGATGTGGAGTCGATGCCCGGTAAAACAGCATTTACCGTGTCTTTGCCGATTAATTTAACTGAGTAGGTAAAGCGCCGGAGACTGAAGTCTGGGGCTAAAATTTGCAGTCTACCCGCGCAGAATGTAGAATTTGGAAAACGGTGCGCTGCCCATGGGGGTTCACCCTGCCACACTAAAGAAGGAAACTAGCGATGTCTAAATCAGCAATTTTGTGTGTGGACGATGAAGTAGGAGTGTTGGAAAGTCTGGAAATTGAACTGCAACAGGCATTTAACGGTAAATATCTTTGCGAATTTGCTGAAAGTGCTGCCGAAGCCCTGGAAATTATTGAAGAGCTATGTGAAGCTGAGGTTAACATTTTAGTAATTGTCTCTGATTGGTTGATGCCCGGAATGAAAGGAGATGAGTTGCTGATTCAAATCCATCAAAAATATCCGCAAATTGTGACAGTGATGCTGACTGGCCAAGCAGACAAAGAAGCAATCGAACGCACAAAAACTCAAGCAAATCTTCATGCTTTCATAGAAAAACCTTGGCAAAATCAAGAATTAATTGAAGCGATTAAGTCTGGTCTAGCAAATTTATGAAAAAACCAGTCATTATTTGTGTCGATGATGAGCAGACTATACTCGATAGTCTGGAAATAGACCTGCTAAAAGCCTTTGAAGATAAATATTTAATTGAAACTGCCCAAAGCGGCCAAGAAGCTTTAGAGTTGCTGGCAGAACTTTTAGCAGAACAGTATGAAGTTCCTTTGGTTATTTCGGATCATATTATGCCTAATATGAAAGGAGACGAACTATTAAGGAGCGTTCATGCTATCTCGCCGAACTGTCTCAAGATCATGCTGACGGGGCAGGCAGATTTGGAGGCGGTAGCCAATGCTATTAACTATGCTAAATTGTACCGATATATACCTAAACCTTGGCAATGTGATGACTTAAAATTAACTGTTACTGAGGCAATATATAAATATTTTCAAGATAAACAATTAGCGGAAAAACAAAGAGAACTTCAGGAAATGAATCAGGAGTTGGTAAAATTAAACCGCAAGCAGGCAATGCTGATTGCCAAACTCCATGAAAACGAAAGTCGCTTGACCCAATATCTAGAAGCTATGCCATTGGGCGTATGTGTACTTGATGCCAACGGGCAATCTTTCTACGCTAACCATAAGGCGCGGGATGTATTTGGCAAAGGCACTGTGCCGCATATTAATTCAGAGCAAAAAGCAGCAATTTATCAATTCTATAAAGCCGGGACTAATCAGAGATGCCCCGTGGAAGAATTGCCAATTATGCGGGCGCTTCGGGGCGAAAATGTGCGGACTGAGGGTGTAGAAATTCGTACAGCTAATAAGATTATTCCTGTAGAGAGTTGGGCAACTCCAATTTATGATTCTACAGGCGACATTTCCTATGCGATTATTGCTTTTAGTGACATAACTGAACGCAAGGAAGCTGAAGCGGCGCTAATTCAAGCTGAAGAGAAGTATCGCGGGATATTTGAAAATGCTCTAGAAGGTATTTTTCAGACGACGCCGGACGGACTATTTATCAGCGCGAATCCGGCTCTGGCGGAAATTTACGGCTACGATTCTGCGTCAGAATTGATAGAAAGTATTAATGATATTCAGCAGCAATTGTACGTGGAACCGAACCGCCGTCAAGAGTTTCTGGCGCTGCTGAAACAGCACGGTACTCTGTGTGAGTTTGAGTCTCAGGTTTACTGTCGAGATGGCAGCATTATCTGGATTTCGGAGTATGCGCGCACAGTTTATGATGCTAATGGTGAAGTGCTTTACTATCAGGGTTTTACTAAGGATATTAGTTTGCAAAGACAGGTGGAAGTGGAACGAATCAGGTTTACTAATGATTTAGAAAAAGCTTTGGCAGCCGAAGAAAAGTTAAATGAGGCACTGTCAGAAAACGAAAGCCGATTGACTCAATTCCTGGAAGCGATGCCAGTGGGAATATTTGTTGTCGATGGTAATGGTAAACCTTTTTACATGAATTCTTGGGGCGAAAGGATACTAGCCCAAGGTTTAATTTTTGATGGGGGTACTGACCAATTTCCTGAAGCTTATCATTTTTACGACGCTGGAACTAATCAATTGTATCCGAGGGATAGCCAACCGATTGTTCGGGCGTTGCGGGGAGAATTTGTGCGTATGGACGATCTAGAAATTCATGGGTCGGATCGGATTGTGCCGATCGAGGTTTGGGCGACTCCAATCTACGACGAACGGAAAAACATAGTTTACGCGATCGCTGCTTTTCAAGACATCACGGAACGTCTAGAGGTAGAAACCGAGCGCCGCCAATTCACAGACGAGTTACAAAAAGCTTTAGCAGCGGAAGAAAAATTAACAGATGCTTACGGGCGGTTTGTGCCGCACGAATTTCTCCACTTTCTGGGATATGAAAGTATTCTGGAAGTCAAATTAGGCGATCAGATACAGAAAGAAATGTCGGTGCTATTTTCAGATATCCGCGATTTCACTTCTTTTTCAGAAAGGATGAATCCCGAAGAGAATTTTCAATTTATTAATGGTTATTTGTCGCGAATGGAACCGGCAATTACTAATAATTTTGGTTTTATTGATAAATACATGGGCGATGCGATTATGGCGCTGTTTGATGGCAGTGCGGATGATGCTGTGAAAGCTGGAATTGCAATGCTAGAACAGCTTAATGAGTATAATATTAGTCGCACTCGACCCGATTGCCCGCCGCTGCAAATTGGCATTGGAATCAATACGGGTTCTTTGATGTTAGGCACGGTTGGCGGTCAAAGTCGGATGGACAGCACGGTGATTAGCGATGCGGTAAACTTAGCCTCCCGTGTGGAAAATTTGACAAAAGATTATGGAGTTTCGATGTTAATTACTCACCATACTTTTATACAGTTAAACGATATTTATGATTTGAGGTTAATCGATCGCGTAACAGTTAAAGGCAAATCGCGAATGGTAACAGTTTATGAAGTATTTGCGGCAGATCCGCCAGAGTTACGACAGAAAAAGTTAGAGACAAAGACAATCTTTGAGCAAGCTTTGGTACTCTACAATAGTGACAAGTGTGGCGAAGCTATAAGATTGTTTTCGGCCTGCTTGGAAATCAACCCTAATGATAAGGTAGCTCAAATTTATATGCAGCGGTGTCTGAAAGGAGCGATCGCTCCTGCATAATACCATTGGGGAGTTGACATTTGAGAATTGGCAACGACTTATTCCCTAAGGGTTTGGAGTGTGCCTACAGTTGCATTCTTTTTGGCAACTGGTATAATCATTGTTTAGACAGGCAGGGAAACGCAAACTATGGTTTCTTGCTGCGGCCAACTTTCTATTTTAAATTCTCCTCCGTGCAATTCTGCAAGGCGTTGAACAATGGCTAAGCCCAATCCCAAACCTGCTTGTTGGTAAAGTTTGCGATCGAACTGCCTGTAAGCTTCTAGCTGTGCAATCTGATCGGCAGTCATGCCGCGGCCTTGGTCTTTCACAGACAGAACAAAAGTCTGATTTTCGACGAAAGTGCTTAATAAAACCGGCGTTCCTTCTAATGAAAATTTGAAGGCATTGTCCAATAGTTCTTCAACAATTTTTGCGAGTCTGACAGAATCCATAGCTACCGACGCATCTTGCAAGTTTAATTGTAAATCGTCTGTTCTATTCCCGTGTTTTGCTTGCTGCAGCGCTTTTTGACTCAGCAAAGATTTTACACAGCTAAATTCGCTATTACGCATTTCCTTTAGCAGTTCGGGATTGGTGGCTGCTATCTCCAATTCTGCATACAGCAAAAAGTTCTGAATCAGCCGATACAAGCGATGACCGGAAGTTTGAATTTGACCGATCATCTCTAAGATATCTGATTCCTCTAAGACCTGATATTCTGACAGAATCAGCTCAGAAAAACCGAGAATTGCATTCAAAGGAGTCCGCAATTCGTGGGGGAGCGACATACTAATATTAGTGCGTAATTCGTCTAGCGTCTTTTGAGAGTGCCGACTAATTGTTTTTTGTTTTTCAAGTCGAATAGCAATCGCTTTTAGCAGTTCTTGCGGCGTACAAGGCTTAGTAATGTAATCGTCAGCTCCCAGTTCCATGCCCGTGCGAATGTCAACTTTATCGGCTTTGGCCGTGAGGAAAATAAACGGAATGGTGGCAGTCAAGGGTTCGGAGCGCAAAGCTTTGAGGACGCCGTGACCGTCTACTTCCGGCATCATCATGTCGCACAAAATTAAATCAGGGATTTGTTTGATCGCCAATTTGATGCCGACTTGGCCATTAATCGCCCCTATTCCTTCAAAATTCTCGGCTTCCAGCAACTCTAAAATATTCTCTCGAATCGCTTCTTCGTCTTCTATTACCAAAATCTTAGCCACGGTGATAGCTCCTTTTAGTTAGTAGTTTGTAGGAAAATTCTGGGTTCAGACACTTGATAAGTTTGTTTGTTAAGCGCTTAATTAATCGTTAAGTAGCGGATATGTATAGTTGAGAATTCAGTTGTTATTGATTGGGAGGGCAAATTAGAGGCAAGGTAATAGTGAAAGTTGTGCCTTTTCCTTCTTGACTGTCGAGCGCAAGTTGGCCACCGTGAAGTTCCACAGCCCTCTTCACAATTGCTAAACCGAGACCTGTTCCCGAAATAGTGCCGACATTTGGAGCTCGGTAAAAAGTTTCTAATATCCGCTCTCGATCGGCTTGGGGAATGCCGATGCCCTGGTCTTGAACTTGGAAAACAGCTTCTTTGTTTTGACAGTTGAGGTGCAAGGAAACTGTACTGCCCGCGGGGGAATATTTGATGGCATTTGAGAGGACATTTCCCAAGATTTGCTGCAGCAGCTTTTCATCCATTTGAGCCTCGCAGTTGCCGCCTTCATATTGAAAGGCGATCGGGTGTTGGTTGCTGTCGTTGAGCTGCTGCTCTTCTACCAGTTGACGGCAAAATTTTTCAAGGTTTAAGGAAACCGGTTGAAACTGCAAGGTATTGGCTTCGATTTTGCCAATTACGAGGATATCTTCTAATAACTCTGTCATGCGTTTAATTGCTAATTGAATCCGCACAAAATGAGTAGATTTTTTATCTTGGGCCCACTGAGAACTGTAATCTTGCAGCAATCCAGCCGAAAATTGGATGGTTGTCAAAGGCGTGCGGAACTCGTGGGAAACCATTGTGACAAATTTAGCTCGCAGTTCTGAAAGTTCCTTTTCTCGTGCGAGGGCTTTGAGAATTTCCGCTTCTGCTCGTTTACGATCGCTAATGTCACGGGCTTCGGCAATCAGGAGCAAAACTTGTCCTGTTTCATTTTTAACAGGTTTCAGTGAGAAATCAACTGTCACAATTTGGCAGCTTTTGCCTAACAAATCGATTTCGCTGCGGAAAAACTCGCCGCGACTTGCTTTGCCGATCGCGGATTGTAATTGTTCGGAAACCTGTAGTGACTGGGCCCAAATCGCCATTTCCCAAATCGGGCGGCCCACAATATCCTCCGATCGCAATCCGGCAAAATCGAGGGCTGTCTCGTTCACTTCCAGCACAATTCCTTCGGGCGTCAGCAGCTTGGTTAGCTGAAACGATGAGTCAAAAATCGCCCGAAAGCGGCGCTCGCTTTCCCGCAGCATTTGAAATGTTTGAGAACGTTCGATCGCGTAGCGGATCGTCCGCACTAATAATTGAGTAGTAATTTGACCTTTAACAATGTAATCTTGAGCTCCCAAGCGAACTGATTCGAGGGCGATCGCCTCATCATCCAAGCCCGTCATTACCACCATTGCCGTATCCGGCGCAACTTCTCGCAGGCGAGTTAGGGTTTCCAAACCGCGGCTGTCCGGCAAAGAAAGGTCGAGCAAAACTACATCAAAGGATTGTTTGCACAGTTGTGCGATCGCCTCATGCAAGAACTCAACACACACCAATTCCCACTGGACTCCCACAGATACTTCTAACAGTTCTGCAAGTAAATCAGCATCAGCCGGATTGTCTTCTACTAACAGAATCTTAATCCACATAGCTTTGACATTTTTGACTGTAAAATTTTCACTCTACCAATCTTAGGTTAAACTTTTTTGCTTTCCCTTGCCATTTTCAACTTGAAAATTATTATTTGGGAACTGTCACCACCACCAGCCACCAATCCTCAATCCATCTCACAGGCTTAGCGACTTGACTAAAATCGATAGGCTTAGTGATGTAGCACCGGGCTGACAGGGCATAAAACTTGATCATCTCTTCATCGGCTGCTGAGGTTGTCATAATTACCACCGGAATCATTTTTAACTTGAGTGCGGAGTTAATTTCGATCAATATTTCCCAACCGTTTTTTTAGGCAAAATCAAGCCGAGTTAAATCTGGACGGGAAAGCCAAAATACAAGCCTTTTTTATTTAATCAATTTATTCCTGATCCCCTATATTCTACTTTTGTACAAATTGTTTAAAATTTGCTTGTCGCCAGCTTTTCTAAATCCCAGTCCGCATCCCTGGGCGAATCATCCACCACCCGAATGTCAATAAGTTGAAAAAATTTAGAGCATTCATAAGTAAAGTATCTGTTCGTTTAATTTAGAGGAAGTTGGACTACGACCAGCCAGAACTCCTCAATTAACCTGACTACTTTAGTGAATTGTACTAAGTCTACCGGCTTGGTTATGTAACAGTTTGCGTGGAGCGAGTAGGACTTAAAAATATCTTCTGGAGCTGCTGAGGTGCTGAGAATCACTACAGGAATTAATTTTAACTTAGGGTCGGTTTTAATTTCTTCTAGCACTTCAATACCGCTTTTTTTCGGCAGATGCAAATCGAGCAAAATCAAATCGGGACGGGGTACTCTGAGATAAGGTTCTTTGCGGCGCAAAAACTTGATTGCTTCGACTCCATCCTCCACAAAATGTAAGTTATTCACTATTTTACCCTGACCTAGGACTTCTCTTGCCAAATCGGCATCGCTGGGAGAATCCTCAATCAGCAGAATCTCTATGGGCCTAACAGTGCTTCGATCGCTCATAACCGGCGTATCCTTTAAAGTATAAAAACAAAATTGAACTTTGAGGCTTCAGCTACTAATTATAGGAATAGTGAAGTAAAAAGTCGCTCCTTTTCCCTCTTGAGATTCCACCCAGATGCGACCGCCATGGCGTTCAACAATGCGCTTGCACATCGCCAAACCTATGCCAGTACCAGAATATTCGCGGCGGGAGTGCAGGCGCCCAAAAATGATAAAAATGCGATCGGCATACTGCGGATCGATGCCAATGCCGTTATCGCGGACACTGAACACCCATTCGCTCTCTTCCCTGCGGGCAGCGATATGAATCAACGGGATATCTTGGCGACAAAATTTGATGCCGTTGGCGAGCAAATTTTGGAATAATTGCACCAGTTGAGATTCATCCGCCATCACGCTTGGCATCGCGTCGCAGGTGATTACAGCTTTTGTTTCGGCGATCGCAATTTGCAAATTGCACATAGTTTGCTTAACCACAGCGTTGCAGTCGGCTTGCTCAAACTCCTGACCCCTCGTTCCCAGGCGCGAATACGCCAACAAATCGTTAATTAACTGCTGCATTCTGGTGGCGCCATCGACAATATAATTAATATACTTATCTGCGCGATCGTCCAAATTTCCTTGATAGCGCTGGGCAAGCAATTGAGTGTAACTGGTAACGGCTCGGAGCGGTTCTTGCAAATCGTGGGAAGCCACATAAGCAAATTGTTCTAATTCCTCATTGGAACGCTTCAAATCTTCTGTAAGTTGCAGCATTTGCTGCTCGGCTTCTTTGCGCTCTGTAATGTTGTAAACCAAGGCACAACAAGACAGCAAATTCCCCTGGGAGTCCCTGACTGGACTGGTAGACAGATCAGTCCAAATATCTTTGCCATCCTTGCTTTTAAATTTAAATTCGTGTTGTTCACCAATACCTTGCTTGCGCCGCTCGACATTATCAAGAGCTTTTTGTTTTTCCGATTCGTCCATGAAATCAAAAAGCGGCCGCCCGAACATTTCTAATTCACTATACCCGAGCATTCGCGCCATCGCGTGATTGACGTAAGTCGTGAGGGCATTGCTGTCAATTACCCAAATACCTTCTTCTGCTAATTCAACTATTTGCCTGTACTTGAATTCGCTTTCCTGCAAGGCTCTTTCCGTTAGTTTGCGCTCGGTGATATCTTTCATAAAACAGTGATGACCGTTAAATATCCCTTGTTCGTCCCAAGCTTTTACCATCGTTAATTGCTTGTAAAAAAACGAGCCATTTTTCCGAACGCCTCTAGCTTCAACTTCTACTTTGCCAGAAATTAGCATTTCCTGATAAGCTGAGAGCATCATCTCAACATCGCCCGGATGTACGGTGAGCTGCCACTCCATGCCAAGCATTTGTTTCGGTTCGTAACCGCATTTATGAGCGTAAGCTCGGTTAACATTCACGTAGCGCCCCTCAATATCCAGCCGCGAAATGCCTTCCACCGCATTTTGCATGGCATTAGTGAGGTCGCGCAGCTCTTTTTCAGCTTGTTTGCGATCGCTAATATCCTGACCTATACCCAAAAAACCGTTAATATTTCCGTTGCTGTCAAATAAGGCAGTCACCGACAGCAGTACCGGAAACCGCGAACCATCTTTGCGAATGTAAGTCCATTCATTTTCGTCAGCGATTTCCCGGCACGGCAAGGCAAAAAATATTTCAATTCCCGCCTCTATTTTCACTCCCAATTCTTGAGAAAGAACTTCAGCTCTTTTAACTATTTCCAGAGGATCGTGAATTATTGCTAGCGTGACTTTTTCCACCACTTCTTCTCGCGAGTAACCTAAAAGTTGCTCTGCCGCCCGATTAAATGTTTTAATTGTACCGTCGGTATCTGTAGAAATAATGGTGTAGTTAGCGCTATTAAGAATTGCCTTTTGCAACTGCGTCAATTCCAACAAAGTGAGAGCAATTTTTTCGCGGTAGGCTATTTCTTTTTGCAATTTGTGGTTAGAACTTTCCATTTGAGCCGTGCGCTCAGCAACTCGATGCTCCAGAGTTTCATTGAGCCGTCGATTTTCATCTTCTACCTGCTTGCGTTCTGTAATATCAGTAATAGTACAGACATAACTTTCCACCTCCCCATTCTCTCCGATTTGACCAACAGATTGACCGAATACCCAACTGATTTGAGTGTGATTAATGCCTTGAAATCGGTACTCTGATTTAAAGGGCAATTTCTCCTGCGCGGCGCTATACCATTCAGCAAAAACCCGATCGCGATCCTCTGGATGAATGCCTTGCAACCACCCTTTGCCCAAAGCTTCATCACAGGTAATTCCCGAAATTTGACACCAGCGCTCGTTGACATACAAGCAGTCTCCTCCAGCATCTGCATAAAATATTCCCACCGGCGAAGCTTCAGTTAAAGTTTGATAGCGAGCTTCTGTTTCTCGGCGTTCAAGGATTTCTTTTTGCAGTATTAGATCTATCATCCCTAATTGAGTTGGGCTGAGGAGAGTTAATGCTTGAGGAAGTAAAGGAATTAATGCAAAAGCGCTGTAAGCAGAAATCGCGGCGGTCATAACTTTCAGACAGCCAGAAACCCAATAAACAGGATGCCAAAGCGTCCAAACTTCCATTATATGAGTAGTGCCGCAGGAGATAATAAAGGCTGCAAACAGCCAAAAGATATTGCGAAAGGGCAAGTCTTTTCGCTGAAAAATAAAATAAATTAGCGATAGGGGTATTGAATAGTAAGCCAGGGCAATCATAGAGTCTGATACTATGTGGAGCGCGAGTAGCTCTGGCTGCCAAAGGTAACAGTGGGCCTGAGGAAGATAATGCCCGGTGAATAACAGGTGATTTAAAAAGTTCCAAATCATAAACGGAATGGGAAATGGGGAAGGAGTAATTTAACGCAATAACTTATAACTTATCTTAACTCTCTGAAATATATAGTTTTGGATGCACGGGAGGCTAAAAACCCGGTTTCTTCATAAAGGCCTCATTGCCAAACCGAATATTGTTCTAGAAACTGGTTTTTCTTCCGTAAGTCTTAATATAGCAATTCTCAATGATTGGCAAGCTGTAGCGAGCTCTAGGTTGGGTATAACTCATATGTTGCACCATTCTCAATCATCCTTTTATGAACAGGCTTTCCGGCCTGTTCCACAAGAGATGAATTTTCTTGTGGAACTGGCATCTTCCCTGTTGCTGACAATGGTGCAAGATGTGAGGTATGACGAAGTGAAACCCTATAAGCTGAGGCGCATCTAAATTTGGCAATCAAATTCGAGCAAATTCTTGTGGGGAGTAGGGGTTGGGCGTCCCGCCCGCCCAAAAATACAATTTAGATGCGTAGCAGCTTATGCCGATTTAAGATTTTAGGATTTTAGCTTTTCCTTCCTTCTTCCTTATCTTCTAAATAACTAAAACCTTCTTCCATCCATCCGTTACATCTGTTACATCGGAAGAAAGCGAATCCGTTGCCGAACTTCCTTTTGCTATAAAAAATGGGGCGAGCCCGAAGCCCGCCCCACCAAAAATTATGCTGCTGCTATTAACCCAACAGCGCCTGAGCCTTAGCTACCACATTATCAACGGTGTAGCCAAACTTTTCTAAAGCAACGGGGCCCGGTGCAGAAGCGCCGAATCTGTCAATACTGAGGCTATCGCCTTCAGAACCCAAATAACGTCCCCAGCCGAAGCTAGAACCTGCTTCAACGGCCAACCGTTTAGTAACAGCTTTTGGCAGTACAGATTCGCGGTAAGCGGCATCTTGTAAGTCGAACAATTCCCAGCAAGGCATCGAAACTACGCGCACTTTATTGCCTGCGGCGCGCAATTTTTCAGCGGCATCAACGCAGAGGTATGTTTCGCCACCGGTGCCGATTAAAATGATGTCGGGAGTGCCGCCGTCGTCGGACAAAATGTAAGCGCCTTTGGCCGTTCCTTCGATCGAACTTCCAGCCAAGTTGGGCAGATTTTGGCGCGACAAAGCCATTAAAGTTGGGCGGGTGCGGCTTTCAACTGCCACTTTGTAAGCGCCGGATGTTTCATTACCATCCGCAGGGCGCATTACCAACAAATCGGGAATTACTCGCAGAGAAGCGATGGTTTCCACCGGTTGGTGAGTCGGGCCGTCTTCGCCCAAGGCTACGGAGTCGTGAGTCATTACGTAAATAACTCCAGCTTCCGATAGTGCAGAGAGGCGAATTGCTCCCCGCATATAGTCAGCAAATACCAAGAAAGTAGCACAGTAAGGAATCAAACCGCCGTGCAGTACCATACCGTTGGCGATCGCACCCATGCCGTGTTCCCGCACACCAAACCGCAGGTTACGTCCTTCGTACTGACCTTGTTGGAAGTCTTTTTCACCCTTGAGCAAAGTCATGTTAGAAGATGCCAAGTCAGCGGAACCGCCGATCAGTTCAGGTAACACACTTGCCAAAGCATTCAAACATTTCCCAGAATGATTCCGAGTCGAATCGGCCTTATCTTCTGCCTTGTATGTCGGCAAAACTTTATCCCAACCTTCGGGAAGTTTGCCGGCAACTGTGCGCTCGTATTCTGCAGCTTCTGCAGGATATGCTGCTTTATAAGCATCAAAAGCTTTCTGCCATTCTTGCTCAGATTGAGCGCCACGTTCGACTGCTTTGCGGAAGTGTGACAAAGCATCATCAGGAATCTCAAACGGTGCGTGTTCCCACTTCAAGAAATCACGAGTTGCTTGCACTTCATCGCTACCCAAAGCAGCGCCGTGAGCACTGTAGGAATTGCGCTTGTTGGGAGAACCGTAACCAATGATGGTACGGACTTTAATCATGGACGGTTTGTCCGTGACTTTTTTGGCTTCTTCAATAGCTTTGTGAACTGCTTCTAGGTTAGTATCTTCGTCTAGAGCGGTATTGTCTACTGTAATGACGTGCCAATTGTAAGCTTCAAAACGCTTGCCCACATCTTCAGTAAAGGCCAAGCTGGTGTCGCCTTCAATAGAAATGTGATTGTCATCGTACAAGGCAATTAATTTGCCGAGTCCGAGGTGTCCGGCCAAAGAACAAGCTTCGCCAGAAACGCCTTCCATGTGGCAGCCGTCACCCATGATGACATAGGTGTAGTGGTCAACAATTTTGTGGTCGGGCTTGTTAAACTTAGCAGCGAGGTGAGCTTCTGCCATTGCCAAACCGACGGCATTAGCAATTCCTTGTCCCAGGGGGCCAGTGGTAACTTCTACGCCTTCTGTCATGAAGTTTTCGGGGTGTCCGGGGGTTTTGGACTCCCACTGGCGAAATTGCTTGATGTCGTCGAGGGTGACGCTATCGTAGCCGGTCAAGTACATGAGGGCGTACTGTAGCATACAGCCGTGGCCGGCTGAGAGGACGAAGCGATCGCGATTAAACCACTTGGGGTTTTTGGGGTTGAACCGCATGAACCGATCCCACAGCACAAAAGCCATAGGGGCAGCGCCCATCGGCAGTCCCGGGTGTCCTGATTTTGCTTTTTCTACCGCATCGATGGCGAGAAAGCGGATAGAGTTGATGCAGAGTTCTTCGAGTGATTGGGTTGCAACAGCCATAATTCTGGTTTTTATATGTACTAAGAGAGAGTGTGTGTGGTCGATTCTGACAGAGGTGCGATGAGCCGAGTTCGATCGACGACTATCGTCTCTACTGTTCAGTTTCGATGGAACTGCCGTGAGGCTGCACTACATATCATCTCACCTGTTGCGATCGACAGACAACTTAATTTTTTAATGTTTCGGTCGCTTTGTGCAGTCGATCGCAAATTGTTATCGGAGATATTTCTGGGGCGAGTGCGGCTGTGTGCGATCGGGCTACGAGAGGGTGTAACTTATTATTTGGCAAATTGGCTCTCAAAGCAGCCCTATTATGATAGAGTTTGGTGTTTCTGACATCTTGCAGCTTTGTCACGAACAGCCAAGATGCCTGTTCCAGAAAGAGTGAATTTTCTTGTGGGGAGTAGGGGTTGGGTTCTTCTAGCCCACCCGTTCACACGATCGCCAGAATAGTGCAAGATGTCAGATATTTGTAATTTTAATCAGGCAATAACTAATGACTCTCAGTGAAGCCGAAGTCCGCAGTCAAAAAGTAGACGAACTGCGATCGCAAGGCATAGAACCATATCCCAGTGAATCCTACGCGCGATCGCACACAGCCAAGCAAGTTCGCGAAATATTTAGTCAGCCAGGAAAAGAACTCGCAAACGGAGAAAGTGACCCCGAAGAAATTTCCCTGCGATTAGCTGGCCGCATCACTTCCAAGCGAGACAGCGGCAAAATTGGTTTCATCGATTTAAAAGACGCCACAGACAAAATTCAACTCAAAATCGAGAAAGCAATCGTCACAGGCGAAGTCGGTTTGAGCTTTGAACAAATTAAAAAATTGCTCGATGTCGGCGATTTTGTCGGCGTCGAAGGTATCGGCTGTCGCACCCCCAGGGGAGAACTTTCTATTTTAGTGCGGGAATTAAAGCTTTTATCAAAAGCTACCATTCAATTTCCCGATGCTTATTACGGAATTAACGATCCCGAAGTTTGCCGCCGTCACCGCGAAATGGATTTGGCAAGCAACCAAGATGCGCTCAACCGTTTTATGCTTCGCAGCCGCATCGTTCAAAGCATCCGTTCCTATCTGTGGCAAGCCAATTTTTACGAAATAGAAACGCCAACACTGCAAGCTATTTACGGCGGTGCTGCTGCTAAACCCTTCATCACTCACCACAATGCTTTAGAGGTAGATTTGTATTTGCGAGTGGCTCCAGAACTGTTCTTAAAAAGAGCAATTTGCGGCGGCTTCGAGCGAGTTTTTGAACTAGGGAAAGCATTTAGAAATGAGGGCATTGATAGCACCCACAATCCCGAGTTTACCTCTTTAGAAGTTTACCAAGCTTATGCTGATGTTTTCGACATTTTAGGAGTTGTCGAAGACGTGATGTGTTTCGCAGCAGCGGCTGTATTTGGAGATGTCAAGGAAATTGAAAATCAGGGGGAAACAATTAGTTTAGAACGCAAGTTCGACTACAGCGAAAAATATCCCGGTTTCAACGGCAAACACTGGCAAGTGAAAACGATGGTAGAAGCTGTCAGAGACGAATTTGGGCTGGATTTTGACAGTTTGGACTTAGAAAGTGCGATCGCCTCTGCAACCAAACTAGAATTGCACCTGTCTAAGCTAGAACAACAGAGTTTAGGCTACGTGCTGTATGCAGTTTTTGACAAATTAGTTGTTCCCAAACTAATTCAACCTACATTCATCATCGACTATCCTGTCGAAGTCAGTCCCTTAGCAAAAGGACATCGCAGCAAGCCGGGATTTGTAGAACGTTTCGAGCTATTTATCAACGGTACAGAATACTCGAACGGCTTCTCAGAATTGAACGATCCGAAAGAGCAAAGAAAGCGCTTTGAGGAACAGTTGGCGCAGAAAAATGCCGGCGATGACGAAGCGCATCCAATGGATGAAGACTTTATTCAAGCGCTATCTTTGGGAATGCCTAACTGTGCCGGAATGGGTATCGGCGTAGACAGATTGGTGATGCTTTTAACTAATACTCAAAGCATCCGCGATGCGGTGATGTTCCCGACAATGCGGCCGATTAAAGATTGATTGGAGTAGCTTTTTTTCAGATGTCTAATAAGTAAAGGGGGATTTTTTAACCGCAGATATCAGCGGATTAACACAGATAAACGCAGATGGAATTTCATCTGCGTTTATCTGCGTTTATCGGCGGTTAAAAAAACATCTTTAATATCACCGCATAAACGAACCGACAACACCGTTCATATCCTCAGCCAAAGGATTTCCCAAAGCCTTAAACTTCCACTCGCCGCCTTCTCGATAAACTTCTCCCATCAACATATTTAATTTTCCTTCATAAGAAGGGTCATTTGACAAGCGATAGCGAGCTATTTCTTTCCCGGCGGCATCTACCGCCCTCACGAAAGCATTTTGTACCAGACCGAAATGCTGTTTTCTTTCTTTTCCATCGTAAATATTTACGCCCAGAATAATTTTGTGATATTGTGCTGGCAAAGAGCTCAGTTTCACCACTATTTGTTCGTCGTCTCCGTCTCCAGCCCCCGTGAGATTGTCGCCTGAGTGAACAACTGTTTTGTCATTTGACTCCAAATGAGAGTAATAAATTACATCCTCTTTGTAGTTCTTTATTTTGCCATTTTCTCCCAGCAGCAGAGCGTAGGAATCTAAGTCAAAATTGGCACCGCTGCTTCGGCCGAAAAGACCTTTTTTAGCTTGTGCTACATCCCAGCCCAAAGCCATTGTTAATCGGGATAAGTCGTATTCGCTTTTGCTGAGAACGATCGATTGTCCTTTTGTCAAGTTGATAGCCATAGTTTTGTGACTCCCTAAAGTGTATTAGAACTTAAGTAAATTGGAAGATATCAGTTGTTCAACCAGTTGTTTTATTTAACTGGATGAACTCTACTCGACTGCCACCACTACTTAGTGTCGGCATACCAATTAAATCCAAATCCGTAGTAGCGATCGGCTTCTTCATGTCCGCGAAAGTATCTTTCCTCTTTGAGTATTACAATCTGGGAACCTATCTTCTCAATCATAGCCGCCGCACAAAAATTTCTATTGCTATCTGGATTATCGAGTTCGAGATATACTTCTTCACCGTTGCTGATTTTGAACAACATTCGTCCCCGCACAGTTTTAAAGTCGCGAACCCCTGCGTAGATGAAACCAAAAAACATCACCCGTTTAATCAAATCAGGTCTAAAAATATACATATTTTCTCCCTCAGTCGCGCCAGTGCGGTCATCTTTATCGAGAAATATGTAGGGTGAAGACGTTTTTGAGCCGAAGCATTTTCCCAAGGGCTGAATCACTCCCTTTTCGCCGTTAGCCATCTCGTACATACAACCAAGATCCAGATCGGGAGTCCCCTTTACTCCCAGGAATTTTCCCGAAAATCTGCCCCGATTTTGCACTTCTTCCCAGTCGAGATTGGCGTGAACTGCAAGCAACTCAGAACTACCTGATTTACTGAGGTTTATTTTGTGCGAGTCGCCTGTTTTTTCAAGTTTTATTGCCATACCTTTCTGAATTTTCCGGCTAGCTTCAGGCATCTCTAATTTAGGCAGTTCTACTTTCTTGACTTTAGGCGCTTCTAGTGTCTTTTCTTCCGGTTTAATCTCTGAATGATACTTGTCAACAAAACTCTGCAACCCTGCTTTATATCCTTGCCCTACGGCCTGAAATCTCCAAGCTGCATCTTTTTTATACAACCGTCCAAACTCGACTGCTGTTTCTTCAGAAAAAGCTTCTGTTAAATCATAGCGGGCTAGTTCGCTGTCGGTTTCGCGATCGTACAATCGGATAAAAGCATTTCTGATGTGGCTGAAATTTTGATGTTTAGCGTGTCCGTCGTGAATCGTGACCACAAAAACCATTTCCTCAACAGCAGCCGTTACCTTTTCTAAGTCTACATAAATTGTCTCGTCATCTCCTTGAGTTTGACCAGTTTGATTATCTCCCGAATGGGCGATCGCTCCGTCCGGCGACTGCGAGTTATTGTAAAATACAAAGTATCTTTCATCGGGAATCTTGCCGTCTGAACCTAACGCAAAAACAGAGGCATCGATATCGCAGCTTTGCGGGTTTGAGTTCGATAAACTTAGTTCAGTTGCTATTTCCCACCCCAGGGCGATCGCAACTTTTGTTAAACTTGGAGATGTTTTAGAAAGATTAAATCTTTCACCTTTCTTTAATTGAATGCCCATCTGGTTTATCACCTCATGAGTCTGATTGCTTAAAATCGAGGGAAACATTCCTGCTTCCGAATTTCCCCTCGATTTATTTAGCTAGGAGCGCTCACCTTTTATCAGGCATACTGGTCTACAAACTTCTGTAAGCCTGAATTATAGCCTTGTCCTACAGCTTGGAACCTCCACTCACCGTCTTTCTTGGAAAGTCTGCCAAACTCCACCGCAGTTTCCCTAGAAAACTCCTCGTCCAAATCGTACTTAGCTACCTCTGTATTAGTAGTAGTGTCGTAAATCCTGATAAAAGCATTCCGCACTTGACCGAAGTTTTGCCTTCTCAATTCTGCTTCGTGGATAGTTACCACAAACACAATTTCTTGCACCGCCGGATCGACTTTGGTTAAATCGACGGTAACTGTTTCATCATCGCCAAAGCCTTCTCCGGTTCGGCTATCTCCCAGATGTATTACAGCAGTGTCCGGCGACTCCTTGTTGTTGTAGAAAACAAAGTATTTTTCGCCGGGAATTTTGCCAGTAGCCCCCAACATAAACACGGAAGCATCTAAGTCAAATGCTGCGCCGGTGTCTGTAGCATTGGTATCCCATCCCAAACCAATCCCGGCATTTTTTAGCCCCGGTGCTTCTTTAGAGAGATTGATTCTCCCGCCTTTTTCCAAATTGATAGACATTCGCCCTCCTATTCACAACATCAATGGCGTTATTGATCGCAATTATATCAATTATTAGAGTAGCTTGACAAATTCCTGCTGGTACTTATCTTCTGTCAATCGATTTTAGATTTTAGAATTGACCCCACGCATAAATCCGGGCGCTTTGTACCCTGAATTTTTGCGGCTATAGCAGGTTGACAATTTGCTTTTGGTACTCATCTTCTGTCATCAGTTCTTGGGTGCTTTCCACTCTGTCTAAAAACACGATTCCATCTAAATGGTCGTGTTCGTGTTGAAAAATTCGGGCCACAAAATCGGTCAATTCTTGTCGGTGGAGTTTGCCGTCTCTACTGGTGTATTCTATCTCGATCGCCCTACTTCTGGGCACCAATCCCCGAATCCCCGGAATGCTCAAACAGCCTTCCCAGTCTTTGACTGTCTCTGTGGATGCCGCCACAATCCGGGGATTAATCATCGCTGTGGGCTCCATGCTGGGTGCTTGGGGATACCGCAGGTTGGGGCGCGATGCGACGATGAACAGACGATCGCACTGAGCGGCTTGAGGGGCGGCAATCCCCACTCCGTTCGCGTGTTGTACGGTAGAGATTAAGCTGTCAATCAACTCTTGAATGCGATCGTCCTGAATATTCTCGACAACTTGCGACGGGCGGCGCAGCACGGGATTTCCTAATTGTGAGATTTGTAAGAGTTCTGCCATATTAATTAGTCATTGGTAATTGCTAATTGGTATATGGTAACAACTGTCAACTGTCAACCGTCAACTGTCAACTGTCAACTGTCAACTGTCAACAGATTATCGAACTTTTTGAACTGGCAAACTCCCCGGTTTAACAGTCAAATTAACTATTTGCCCGTTGCGGTTGATTTCCATTTGCAACAGACCGCCAACCTTAGCATTTTGCACGAACTCCTGAACAGCTTCCGACTGAATAATCGGCTGATTATTAATTTTTTGAATCACATCTCCAGCCCGCAAACCTGCCCCCGCAGCGGGAGAAGCAGGAACTACACTAACAATAGCCACACCCCGATCGACTGTAACTCGCAGGCTGCTGTTAGCGTTGCTGTTAATTTGCTCTTTAACCTCTGGAGTCAGCGTCGCCATTTCAATTCCCAAATAAGCGTGTTCGACTTTCCCCGTCGTAATCAGTTCCTTCGCCACCTGTTGGGCCGCCTGAATGGGAATGGCAAACCCCAATCCTTGAGCACCTTGAATAATCGCCGTATTCATGCCAATAACTTGGCCCGAAGCATTCAGCAGCGGGCCACCGGAATTCCCCGGATTAATTGCAGCGTCTGTTTGAATAAAACCGATCCGCTTGTCGGGTACGCCCACATCAGAGCTCGATCGCCCCGTAGCGCTAATAATCCCCGCAGTTACGGAATTGTCCAAACCCAAAGGATTACCGATCGCGATCGCCCATTCCCCAGGCAACAGCTTATCCGAATTGCCGATCGTCACCACAGGCACATTATTCGCCTCAATCTTCACCACAGCCACATCCGTCACCTTATCCGCCCCCAACACCTGCCCCTGAAAGCTGCGGCCGTCCTTGAGAGTTACATTTACCGTATCGGCTCCCTCTACAACGTGAGCGTTAGTGAGAATCAAGCCGTCGGCACCGATGACAAAACCCGAACCAGTGCCCCGTTCGATCCCGCCTCGGCCGCCCGAATTCGGTTCTCTCCCAAAAAAATCTTCCGGCGACAGCCCTCTATTTCCCGGTTTCACCCGGCGCGAAGCATCGATCCGAACCACTGCCGGGCCAACTTTTGCCACCGCAGCCACAATAAAATTCACATTAGCCGCGTCGCCGGACAAGGAAACAGGCGGCAAGACTTTGCTAGCTTGATCCTTTGTATTAGGAGGCAGTTGCAATTTCGGTTCCAGCGCCCTTTGTCCCGAATCGCCAGAATTTGCACGAAATTGAGAAACCGTCAGACGATCGCCCAACATGGCGGCCCCGGCTCCCGTTACCAGCAGCAATATGTAAATTGCCGGTTGCTTCCAAAATTTGCCAGTAGAACTCTTCATGGCCATGTTTTAAGGCTTTCCTGCCAAATCTAAATATTTGCTGAACAGCTCCCCGATACCTGGTTTGGGCTGCAGAGCCGCAAAATTTTTGGGCGATGGCGTCCCGCCCCGCAAGCTACGGCAGACTCCCTTAAACTTTAGCATCTGACGACTAAACTCTCTAGACTATAAACTTAATCTCTTGAATGCCGATCGGCAGAGGTGAGCGATGGACATTCCCCTCGAAAGTCTGTGGAATCAGATACTTGAACGTCTCCAGGTACAACTGAGCAGACCTAGCTTTGAGACGTGGATCAAAACTGCCCGCGCCGAACAACTCGAAAATAACTGTTTGATCGTCAGCGCCCCCAACCCCTTTGCTCGCAATTGGTTGCAAAAATATTACGTCAAAACCATTGCCGATGCAGTCTACGAAATTCTCGGCTATCCCGTAGACATTTACTTGACCATTGCCGGAGGAAACGAAACAGGCGGCAGCAGTGACTCCGCCATGATTTGGCCCTCCCCCATCGCCGATATGGAAAGCCACTCGCTTCACCCCCCCAAACCCGCCAATTTAAACCCCAAATACCTATTTTCCCGCTTTGTTGTCGGTTCTAACAACCGCATGGCTCACGCAGCCTCCCTCGCGGTAGCTGAGTCTCCTGGCCGAGAATTCAATCCCCTATTTTTGTGCGGTGGCGTTGGTTTGGGCAAAACTCATTTGATGCAGGCTATCGGTCATTATCGCTTGGAAATTGACCCCAACGCCAAGATTTTTTACGTTTCTACTGAGAAATTTACTAACGATTTAATCGCCGCAATTAGGAAAGATAGTATGCAAACTTTCCGCGATCATTATCGAGCAGCCGATGTTTTATTAATAGACGACATCCAATTTATAGAAGGCAAAGAATATACTCAAGAAGAATTTTTTCACACTTTTAATACTTTGCACGAAGCCGGGAATCAAGTAGTTTTAGCTTCCGATCGCCCGCCGCAGCAAATCCCACGCCTGCAAGAGCGTTTGTGTTCCAGATTTTCCATGGGATTAATTGCCGACATTCAATTGCCAGACTTGGAAACTAGGATGGCAATTTTGCAGAAAAAAGCCGAGTATGAAAATATGCGTCTGCCGCGAGATGTCATTGAATACATTGCTTCTAGTTACACTTCCAACGTTCGGGAATTGGAAGGTGCTTTGATTCGGGCGGTAGCATATCTTTCAATTACCGGTTTGCCGATGACCGTGGAGAATATCACCCCGGTTTTGAACCCGCAAACTGAAAGCGTAGAGGCGACTCCCGATGCAGTAATTGCAGTTGTGGCAGAGGAGTTTGATGTTTCTGTTGAAGATTTGAAAGGCATTTCCCGCAGGCGAGAAATTAGTCTGGCACGTCAAATAGGGATGTATTTAATTCGGCAGCATACTGGTTTGAGTTTGCCGAAAGTGGGCGAAGTGTTCGGTGGCAAAGATCACACGACTGTGCTTTACAGTTGTGACAAAATTGCTCAGTTGCGGAACACTGACCCGAATTTGGCTCAAACTTTGCGTCAGTTGAGCGATCGAATTAATGTTGTCAGCCGCAAAACTTGAGAAGAAGTCAGTTGTTAAGCTGTTGTGCATTTAAAACGCATATTGGTATAATATAACATAATGATATTCAGAAAAAGTGAATGCCTGCTAAAAACTTTCTAAGTTCCGAAACAAAGGAAACTATTCAACAAGTATTAAAAGAGCATGAGCATCCAGACATTCGGCAAAGAGCCTTAATTTTTTTGTTACTAAATAACGGAAATACACAAGCTCAAACTGCTGAACTAATTGGATGTTCTCTAAGAAAAGTTGCTTATTGGAGTATTCATGGTGATCCTGAGAATTTAGACAGTTTTAAAGATGATAGGATGAAGGGTAACTACCGAAAAGCCACAGAAGAATACATTGATTTACTTCTAGAGACAATTGAAGTAGAACCTGAGAAATATGGCTATGAATTCGGGAGATGGACAACAGCTAGACTTGCCATATATTTAGGAAAAAAGACAGGAATTGAACTGAGTAGCACTCAAGTAAGGAGGATTTTAAAGTCAAAAAAGTATGTTTACCTCTGGGCGAAATATAGCTTAGAGGATAAACAAGATACCGTAGAGAGGGGTTTATTTAAAGATAAAGTAGCTGAATATCTAAAAATAGAAAAAGAATCTCCAAAGCTTTTACAGGTATGGTTTTGGGACGAGAGTGGATTTAGTTTAAGAGTAATCCGAAGGAAGAACTGGTGTAAAAAAGGGACTCGAAGTAACAAAAGAGGAGATCGACGAAAAGGTCGTATTAATGTCATGGGTGGAGTGAGATATTCAGATAAAAAAAGATGGGTAGATTTTATTCCATCTGGGAATTCTGCTAATTTTTATGCTGTGCTGAAAAATTTTTATGAAGACTTAAAAGCAGAGTGGATATTGCAAGGAAATTTAGCGGAAGACTTTAAAGATAAAGGCTGTAAGTTTGTGATAATTTTGGACAACGCTAGTTTTCATAAAAAAGCAGAGACTTTGCAGAAAATAGCGTCAGAGATGCCGAATCTAATCATAGAGTTTTTGCCCAAGTATAGCCCTGACTATAACTTAATTGAATTAGTATGGCATTCCGCCAAGGAATATGTTGCTAATAGATTATTTGAATCCATTGAAAGACTAGAAGCACTGTTACATAAACTGTTAAATGAAGGAGGACTAATTATGAAATGGAACCGAAAGATAAAAAACAAAGGTAACTTGGTTAATGCAGTTTAGATGTCGAACAGCTTAGTTGTCAGTTGTTACACCAATGACTCTATGCAGCGATTTCAAGATGGGAATCATCGAAGGGCATTAGTGTCAACTTAACGTAAAACCCATAGTTCGGCAGGGGTTGAAACCCCTGCCTCAAAGCTAAAATCCTCTTGCATAGGACTAATGAGTTCTTCAGTCCTCTTTGAGAGGAATTTAGCTATAAGCCCCGTGGAATTCATTCCCTGGCGAAGAGTGCCGGGTGGGCGGGAGGACTGGCGGACAAAAAGCTTAAGTTGACACCTATGATCGAAGGGGTAACTCTCGCATAACAGACAATCTCTATGCGTAGCAGCTAGCCTGTGGAAAAACCTGTGGAAAAGTTGCCCTCAGTTTGTGGAAAACTTTACTCGATCGCCCGAAACAGTTTTTGCACAAAAATGGGCGACCTCAACAGCTTTTCCACAAGTTTTCCACAAGTAGTTATTACCTAAGAGTGACGCCCAGCAAGCAGTTAGCTTTTTTTTCCACAGTTTCCACAGGGCGATCGGTACAAAAATAATTCAATAAATTAAAAAAAACTGATGATCCCTGCACACCCAACACAGATAATTCGCGATGCGCGCTGACTTCAGAAACCCGGTTTCTACGAAGATTTCTCGTTTTTACAGACAAAATTTTGCCTAGAAACCCGGTTTCTAGCCCCATGCTTAAGCCCTACACACAGAAAAACCGACCCGCTGGCTTTCTGTGATACGATTTGTTTCTGTTTCAAATCCGGTTAATTAACCTTCCTACCATGAAATTGGTTTGCACCCAAAGTGACCTCAACGCCAACCTCTCGTTGGTAAGTCGGGCCGTTCCCTCCCGCCCGACACATCCGGTACTCGCCAACGTGCTCTTAGTAGCGGATGAGGAAAATCAGCGGGTTAGCTTGACAGCTTTCGATCTCAGTTTGGGCATTCGCACCAGCTTCGCAGCAGAAGTAACAGGCGGCGGCAGTTTTACCATACCCGCTAAATTACTCAACGATATTGTTTCGAGACTCCCAGATGGAGAGATTACTTTAGAAGACGAAGCGGGGGACACCGTAGCATATCTCACTTGCAGTTCTGGCAGCTACCAAGTTAGAGGCATGGGCCCAGAAGAATTCCCAGAATTGCCCGCAATCGAAGCCGGAACAATCCTCAAATTGCCGCCGGAAGCCTTGATAGAAGGACTCAAAGGAACTTTATTTGCTACTAGCCCCGACGAGGCAAAACAGGTACTTGCAGGCGTGCATTTAAAGGTATTGCAAGATTGCTTGGAATTTGCAGCTACAGACGGCCACAGATTGGCAGTAGTTCAAACTGCCAATGAAAAAGCTGAAGGCGAAGAAACCCAAGAAGAATTTGAGGTGACAGTCCCCGCTAAAGCATTGCGGGAAGTAGAAAGAATGCTGGTGATGCGCCAGTGGACTGAACCTGTCACCCTGCATTTTGAACACGGTCAAGTAGTGTTTGAATGGGCAGACCAGCGGCTGACAACCCGCACCTTGGAAGGGCAGTATCCCGCATATCGGCAGTTAATTCCGCCGTCTTTTGAGCGACAAATTACCTTAGAAAGGCGATCGTTCTTAGCAGCAGTTGAAAGAATAGCAGTTTTTGCCGACCAAAAAAATAATATTCTCAAATGCAGCATCGACGAGGAGAATCAGGAAATTACTTTGTCTGTAGATGCTAAAGATGTCGGCTGCGGCAAAGAGTCAATGCCGGCACAGATTTCTGGAGATAGCATAGATATTGCTTTCAACGTGAAATACTTAATTGACATTTTGAAAACTGCTCAATCCCCAGAAATTCAACTGCAATTAAACGGTGCTTTAGCCCCCGTAATTTTCCAGCCTTTGGGCGGAGTTAATGCTACATTCTTGGTAATGCCTGTTCAGCTAAGAGCTTAAAAAGAGTCAGTAGTCATTAGTCATTAGTCAGTAGTCATTAGTCATTAGTCAGTAGTCATTAGTCATTAGTCATCAATCAACAATCACCGATGGTGCAACCGGAATTGATATAATTCATCTGCGTTAATCGGTGTTAATCTGCCTGTATCTGCGGTTAAAAAAAGAGAATTTATTAACCGCAGATGACAATGGACTGACGCTGATTCACGCAGATCAAGAGAAGAGAGATAGGAATAATTCCGATGCTAACAGATTTGATATGACTTATTGCTTCAAATCAATGGCAACAAAATTTCAAATTCAGTACCTGTACCGGGCGTAGAATGCAAATTCAGCTTGCCTTTATGCTTTTCCGTAACAATTTGATGGGTAATTGCCAAGCCCAAACCTGTACCTTTCCCCGCCGGTTTGGTGGTGAAAAATGTCTCAAAAATCCGCCGCTGAATTTCTGGAGGAATTCCCGGCCCGTTATCGGCAATTCGGATGGCTATCCAAGCGTTATTTTGATTTTTTTCCGCCGCTTCTAGGGAGAAGTCGCCGTTTTGGCTGGCGGATGATAGCTGTTTTGCATTTTGTCGATCGCCCATAGCATAATTTTGAATTAATTCCGAATTCACGCAGTCTCCGTCCGAACTGTCTATTACCTCGGTTTCAATAGTAATCACAGGCACAAAACCTTTTTCTGCTTGTTCCTCTTCCAAAGCGTCGATCGCATTGCTGATGATATTCATAAATACCTGGCTCAACTGACCAGAGTAACACTTGAATAAAGGCAAATCACCATAGCTTTTAACTACTTTAATCCCGTACTTCAGACGGTTTTTCATAATTAGCAGCGTACTGTCAATACATTCGTGGATGTTAGCTTCTTTCAAATGGGTTTCGTCCATGTGAGAAAAGGTGTGCAGACTGGTGACGAGTTCGGTCAGCCTCTGTGATGAAACTTTCATACTTTTGAGAATTTCCACCCAATCTTCTTGCAAAAAATCAAATTCTATGTGTTTTTTGAGTTCGCCAATTTTTTCGCTGTCACCCACAATGTGTTCGTAAGCAGACAGCAACTCCATGATATCTTTCGAGTAGTTGGACAAAAAGCCGAGATTTCCGCTGATGCAGGTGAGGGGATTTCTAATTTCGTGGGCGACTCCAGCTACCATCTGCCCCAAACTGGCTAGTTTTTCGGTTTGAATTAGTTGAGATTGAGTTTGCTGCCTCAGCAATTTTGTCGCTAGTTCATGAATGTTGGATTGGGCTACTAACAGTTCGTGCACGTCTAGCAAACTATAAGTTTGAGGCGACACTTGAACTACAATCGGTTCGTAAAGCAGTTCTTTCGATCGCAACAACGACTTCCTGGCTGCATCCACGATTAAAGTATTGCTGGGAAAAATTAAACTCTCAGTTTCGGCAAAGCGGTACAAAGCCCTCACAGGTCGTTTTAAAAATAATTCTCGCCCAAAAGGACGGCTGATAAATTCTAAAAATCTCCGCCGGGAAATCATGCCTGCAAATTCACCTTGATGGGTCACAATGACTCCCGGTAATAGCGGATTAGCTTCTAACATCTGAGAAATTCGCATTCCCCAATCCGTAGCTTCTACCTGAAAATCGTAAAGCGACAATTGTTGGAGAGTAGAGTCTAAACAAAGTTCTCCTAGGTCAGCCTCGGAGATGGGTTGGACGGGTCTTTCTACGCAGGAGGTATTCAACATAAATTTATCAGCACGCTTTTTTGGGTTCTATTTGCCGGCAGACATTCAGCTACCAAAGGTCAGCAGGTGAGTGGCTGAGTGCTTTGACCGGCATCCCCCTGGCAAACTGCATTTTAAATTACACAAAAAACTGACTGTAGTAAATGGAATTTTACCACTTAAAGTATTAGGCAAGATTGAGAATAGCCCAGATAAATGCGCCCTGGTAATTATACCTGACTTTATTTTATACTGACTTGAGCGGTATTAACGCTTGGTTCGACTATTTAACTATTCATTAACCTTAAGTTATCGTCTTAACCTTTTGTTAATACGTTTTTGTACTGAGAAATATAATTGATTGACAATAGAATAAAATCGCAATTGCCCGATCGCCAACACGATGCAGCCCGTCAGCAGACAAGTTAAAAGCAGAAATTCGGGGGGTCGCGTCCCGGAGTTTTAGCTTGCAATCGCGATGGCGGGACGCCTTTCAAGCTAGGGCATTTGAGGCGATTTTATCCCATCTCCCCGATCCGGTACTCGCAACCCCCCGTAACGCTCAGCCAGCGACACACCTGCCAGTGGGTCACCTATAGGTTTGTAGTGAAAACTAAAGTCATCGCTAAAAACCAATTTTATAGCGATCGTTATATAAAACACTTAGCCTCGCCCGCAATCTCCAAAATCTGCCTTGGCATTTGTTCTACAATCAATTATTGTTAACCGCAAAATCTATCAAATCTGCGACGGTTGGCAGAGTCAATTATTGATTGGCTGTACGAGGCGGATATGAATAAAATTTTTGTTAAATTCAAACAACTTTAACCAGTCCCAATTATTCAAGGCAGCAGGATTGATTAAATTATAATATCTACAAAATCCAGCAAAAAAAAGGCTAAAAAAAATAACTGGATCTTAATTTAGTGCTATGCTTTGTTATGATATACAAGCAGTTCTACCAAAGACGTATAACTAAATAGCAATCTACCCGTAGGTGATCGATGCAACCCGCCCTGCCAAATCAGTTAAACAATGCTTTCACCCTGTTTCTCAGCTTGTTAGTAGAGGCAATACCTTTTCTGCTGCTGGGAGTTTTATTCTCAGGTTTGCTGCTGGGCTTTGTAGACGAACGCAAACTCGTATCGCGCATCCCGCGAAACCCGCTGCTGGCGGCTTTGATGGGCAGTTCGATCGGCTTTTTGTTTCCCGTGTGCGAGTGCGGTAACGTGCCAGTAGCCCGCAGGCTACTGATGCAGGGAGTGCCCGCACCAGCCGCCATCGGCTTTTTGCTTGCAGCCCCAACCATCAACCCCGTGGTAATTTGGGCGACTTGGACGGCATTTCGCGATCAACCAGAAATTGTAGTTTTGCGGGTGGTATTTTCTCTGTCTATAGCCACAATTATCGGCTGGGTGTTCAGCGCCCAAACAGACTTGCGGCCTCTGCTGCACCCGTCTGTAGCCCGCGCCATTCCCCTCCCAAAACCAGAGTTTTCCAAAAAAGAACTCGTCCAAGCCAACACTCCGCTGCTGTTGCAGTCGGGAACATTTATGCTCGGTCAGCCGGGGGGGGCGGTGCCGATCGAATCTTTGCTACAAGACGACTGGCAGCCATTACAAACAGGCAAAACAGAAAAAACCTCGAAACGTTCCTCGATGTTCCACCCTGTTTCTAAAGAGCGTCTGCGCCTGCTTTTAGATACTATGGTACAGGAGTTGCGGGAATTGGGAGGAGTGTTGGTGATCGGAAGTGCGATCGCGGCCATCATTCAAGTAGGAGCCCCCCGCGAACTAATTCTCAACCTGGGCCAAGGCCCCGTTTCCTCGATTCTAGCCATGCTGCTCTTAGGCGCAGTGGTATCGATTTGTTCTACAGTAGATGCCTTTTTTGCCCTGTCTTTTGCTTCCACATTTACCAGCGGTTCGCTGTTAGCATTTCTCGTTTTCGGCCCGATGATTGACCTCAAAGGCATCGGTTTAATGCTGTCAATTTTTAAAGGTAGATCCGTAGTTTACTTAATTGTCTTGGCAGCTCAGTTAACCTTTTTAATGACCCTCGCTGTCAACTTGCATTTAGGTTAATAAATTAGCTCGAACAGACCACTAATACCATTTTCGATTTTCAATGACCTTGCTCCACGACACGGAAGTCACGGATATACGGGTAAGTATTTTTTTCTTTTCCCTCTTCCCTCTTCCCTCTTGTTTCCCAATCACTATTAAAAAATGAATCTTAAAAAAATTAGCCCTTGGCTGGACGCCCTAGCTATCTTAGCCTGGGGAATACTGCTTCTTAAATATTGGATTAGCGGCAAATTAAGCATTCTCATTCACCCCAATTACTTTGGCTTGACTCTAGCGGGAGGAATCGGCTTAATGGTTATTGGCGGGTTAAAAACTTGGGAACTCTTAAAACTCGATCGCCTCACAAAGCAATCGCGGACATCAGCAGCAAATAACTCTCTCAGAATCACAGAAGTTGAACACGTTACTTTGTTTCCCCCCAGTATCGGTAGCACCTTAATGTTGAGCGTCGCATTAATAGGTTTACTCACAACGCCACGCACTTTTACCAGCCAGACAGCATTAGAACGAGGCCTCACCGAATCCCTGCCCATCACCAGACTGCAACCCCAAGAATTTCGCAATACTACAAAACCCGAACAGCGATCGCTCGTCGAATGGGTGCGACTGTTAAATTTCAACCCCGAACCGGATACATACAGAGGTCAAAAAGTCAAAGTTCAAGGATTTGTAATTCATCCCCCTAACCTAGCAGAACAATATATGTGGATCGGGCGTTTTATCATTACCTGCTGCGCGGCAGACGCTTATCCGATCGGGTTGCCAGTAAAATTACTGATCGGTCAAGGTCGCACCACCTTTGCCCCAGACAGTTGGCTAGAAATAGAAGGAGAAACGATCGTAGAAGAACTGCAAGGCAAGCGCAAATTAATCATTCAAGCATCCTCCCTCAAACCAATTCCTGAACCCAAAAACCCTTATGATTATTAGATGGAGAGTAAGTATGAGATTAAATTTTACCTTTATTGCGAGATGGACAGTCCCGATCCAACTTGCGTATACCTATGAAGATACGGTAAAGTCAGCAAGAAAAGTGGCAGCATCATCCTGTAGGAGTTGCAAATAACAAATTCAGCAACTACACTCGTAATTAGGAAATAAATTCTGAGTATATGTCATCAGAAAAAAAATTAGCTATCAAAGGTGCTGCCTGGACGATCGCCAGCTATGGAAGCAGTCAAATTATCCGATTTGGCAGTAACTTAATCCTGACGCGTCTGCTTTTGCCCGAATTATTTGGTCTGGTAGGTCTAAGCTACGTTTTTATAACAGGGATCAACTTATTTACAGACATAGGTTTGGGCCCAAGTATCATCCAGAATAAGCGCGGGGAAGATCCTCAATTTCTCAACACCGCTTGGACACTGCAAGTTATTCGCAGCTTGTTCATTTTCATTTGTTTGATTATAATTACCCAGCCCGTTGCTAGTTTTTATGAAGAGCCCCGTCTTCTGTGGTTGATTCCAATAATAGGTATAAATTCCTTACTAGGAGGGTTTAAATCCACTGCCACAGCCAGCCTAGAACGCAAAATGGCAGTGAAGAAAGTAGTAATTTTTGAGTTGGTCATACAGATTGTTTCTACAACAGTGATGATTGTCTGGGCCTGGTTCGATCGCAGCATCTGGGCGATCCTCGTCGCTGGCTTTACTGGAGCTTTAATGGAGCTAGTATGGAGCCATTTTTTGATTCCCGGCAAGTCAAACCGCTTTGCTTGGGATAAAGCAGCAGCTAAAGAAATATTTTCTTATGGGAAATGGATATTTTTGTCTACGGCTTTGTTTTTCTTGTGTTCTCAAGCCGATAGACTCATCCTCGGGAAAATATTTACTTTAACAATGTTGGGCATTTACGGAATCGCTTTTACCCTGGGGGATATGCCACGCCAAGTCATCATCGCCATTAGTGGGCGGGTGATTTTTCCCTCGATTTCTATGCTGGCAGAGTTGCCGCGGGAGGAGTTGCGCGCCAAGATACTCAAGAACCGCAAGCTAATTCTAATACCATTAGCCGTAGGTTTAGCAATTTTTGTGAGTTTTGGAGATCAGTTAATTTTAATACTGTATCGAAAAGAGTATGCGGCGGCATCTTGGATGATGCCAATCTTGGCGTTAGGTATCTGGCACACCACCCTCCACAATATGATGGGTTCTTGTCTGTTAGCCGTAGGAAAGTCTCAGTACCCAGCTATAGGCAATCTACTGACTTTTGTGAATCTATGTATAAGTATACCGCTGGGATACTACTTAAAAGGTAATTTAGGTGCCGTGATTGCTGTAGCTCTCGGCGACCTTCCTACCTATGCAGTAACTAACTACGGTTTGTGGAAAGAAGGACTAACTTGTTTTTGGCAGGATATTCAATTAACAGCGCTGTTTGTAGGGGTGCTGGCAACTCTACTTGGGTGTAGAGTCGTTTTTAATTTTGGTCTGCCAATCGATAAAATATCACCGATGGATTTAGTTCCAATCAATCAACTGTTTCAGTAAACCAAAAGGAGATTGTCTATATGTCAGCCGAAAATAATACAAGAAGAAAAGTAATGCACTTTATCTTTTTACAAATGGCTCTGTTACAAGAAATATCGAGAGTAGCCACGAGGTATACTAAAATGATGTTTTTTTACCAAAGAAATCGCATTATAAATTTGTTCAAAGAAAACGAACAGCCCGAAAAAGAACGCCCCAAAGTCTTTGCCGCTGTCGCACACATTACATCAGTTGAAGAATCTAACAATCCCGAAAAAGGCGCAGAAAAAATAGAGAGACTCAGGCACACAATAGATGGACTGTTGACGAGTTTTGCTCATTGCGACCTGAGTATTACTATCCAAACTCTACCGAACAGGCACGTTACAGCCTACTTACCCGAATATCAAATTAAGCGCATTCAGATACAAGAAGGCCCTGAATGCGACCCCATGTTTGTAGAGTTTAGACTTCAGGAAGAATTTGTCGAAAGAGTAGAAAAATTTGACTGGTTTTTATTCATAGAAGATGACATTGTTTTGTACGATGCTTTCGTTCTAGAAAAATTAGAAAAATTTAACCGAGAAAGCGGCTATGAGAATGCTATTCTTTACCCAAACCGTTTTGAAATGTATCAAGGAACCAAGAGATATATTGATTTGACAGTAGATTCGCAGCTCTCGTGGAATCAGCTATCTAGTGTAGAGATAGAAAGTGTAAAATTTGCTGAGTTTAGCAATCCTCATTCAGCATTTTACTGCTTGTCAAAAAGCCAGATGAAACACTGGATCAAATCAGGTCGCTTCTTCAAAAATCAAGTAGTGAATGTCGGGCTTTTAGAGAGTGCAGCAACTTTTTGTCTGTTGGAATGTTTCTCGCTATATAAGCCTCACCCGTCAAACTTAAACTATTTTGAGGTCAGGCATTACGATAGCAAATATTCTAAGCTATATCCCGAACCGGAATCTCCGTATACACTATCAGCGGTTAATAAGAATTCCCACACACCAATCGTCAAGGGTTCGTGAAAGGGATATAAGTAGTGGTCATGATTCTTAGTAGGATGGGTAGATAGCCAGCGTTACCCCTCAACCTATTAAAGAACTAGCGATTTGAGATTGGAGATTAAATTAAAAATCAAAAATTTCAAACAGTGTTGGACGCAACTGGCACAATAGTAGGGTGCTCTACTTTCCTCAAAGCCTCTCTCGATCAAGCAATTTTTAGCTCTGAGGCCTCCTAAAAGGTAAAATCTATAATTTCACATCTCCACTCGGTTGATACTGTTGGAAGTGCCGCATACTCCACGGATTTAAGCTTGTGAGTTTAATTCAGTCCTGAAAGTACCAACACTTTCAGAAACCGAGTTTTTTACCAACATACGTCGTTGCATTCCTTTTCACTGGTAAAAAAAACCGTTTCAGAGGGTCGGGAGTACGCCCAAGACGGTAAAATTTAAGAGGGAGAATTTGGCAGTTAATTTTCAGCCGAAAGTAGGAGAGAAAGATTTGTGAGTATTTTTAAGAAAAAAATTAATCCTTCACCCTTCGCTAATCTGCCATTCAAACAGCCGATCGACCGCACGGCCATCTTCCTCATGCTAGTGCTGAGCTTCTTAATAGGGCTGCTGCTGCTGAGCGGCGATCGCACAGCACCCAGAGTGCGAGAATTTACCTGGCAAAACAAACAAATCGGCGCCGAAGATACCGGCTTTCTCCTCACATTCTTTCGGCCGATGAACCAGTCCACCGTCGAGGAAAACTTAAAGCTAGAACCCCCCCTGCCCGGTAAATTTAGTTGGGCTGGAAGACGCATGGCTTACACCATCAAAGATCCAGCACCCTACGGCGTTACCTACACAGTCAAACTCGCTGGAGCAACCGATAAGTATTTCGGAGAAAAAAACCAAAATAAAGGAACGCCAATGCAACCGTTTAGCAGTTCCTTTCGCAGCCGCGATCGAGCTTTTGCTTACATCGGTGTCCAAGGCGAAACAGAAAGCAGATTAATGCTAGTCAATCTCACCAGCAGCGAATCAAAACCGATACCGCTGACTCCCAAAGATTTAGTCGTTACCGATTTTAAACCGTATCCCGACAGCGATCGCATTTTATTCTCAGCCACCGATCGATCAATCGCCCGTACTCGCGGCACTCTAAATCAAGAACTATTCACAGTCACCACCGGCCTCAACCCCCAATCGGACTCAGGAACTCAACAAAAATACCCAGCCGGTAGAATCGACAAAATCTTAGACTCCAAAGATTACCAAAACCTGAAATTCGACCTCTCAGCCGACGGAAAAATCATAGTTGTCCAGCGCGTCAACCGCAGCAATCCCGGCGATTTCAGTCCTTGGATTGTGGAAGAAAAAGCGCCGCCCCGACGCTTGGAAAATGAACAAGGCGGAGATTTTATGATTCGCCCCGATAGCAAATCGATGGTAATATCTCAAAAACAAGGATTAGCGATCGTCCCTCTCAAACCGGAAGCAGACCCAGTAGAATTTTTGCCAAAATACGAACAAGTATTGGGCATGGCCCGCGACAACTCTGCCGCCGCCTATGTTAAATACAACAGCGACTTTACTCGATCGCTTTTCATCTTAGATAACCAAGGTGTAGAACAAGAAATATTGCGTATTCCCGGCAGCATTATGGCCGTTTATTTCGACCCCCGCAAAAACCAAGACAACCAAGTTCAGCGTCTCTACTGTTTGTTAGCCCAACGCCTCAAAACAGAAAGCTACAAAGAACAGCCTTTCATCGCCACCATCGACCTCAAAAAAGAGGGGACTCGTTTGGTAGGAACCATCAAACCGCTGCTGATTTTGCCCAACCAATTAGATACCCAAATCAGTTTATCTCCCGACGGGCTGGCATTAATTTTCGACCAATCAGTCACAGCAGTAACTCCTTCAGCAGCAGACAGTCCCCGCAACGATAGTGGACAGTCGATCGCCACCAGCCGCCTCTGGCTGCTACCCTTAGTAGAAGTACCCGCAAACGGTTCTCCCGCAAAACTACAGCCAGAAGAACTTCCCTTTGCCGGCTATCACCCCCGCTGGCTACCATAAATCAATTTGAGATTTGAGATCGCACTGCTGACTAATGACTGGTGACTCATCTAAAATCTAAAATCTAAAATCTAAAATCATTATGACTCCCGAAGAAATTAGCAATACCCTTAAAGACTTATTTGGTGACAGTGTTGAGATGCCTGCTGCCACTTCTTGGCAAGTAGAAACCCCCAATTTTCGCCTGTTAGTCCTCCTTTCAGAAGACGGGACGTGGCTGCGGATTTTGCTGCCGATCGCCGATGCCCAGGAAGCTCAACCATTTCTTGATAAACTGCTAGAAGCTAACTTTGACACCACCCTCGAAACTCGCTACGCCTTACATCAAAACGTTTTGTGGGGAGTATTTCAGCACAGTTGTGCCACACTCGCGGCCGCCGATTTCTCGGCCGCCGTCGCCAGAGTGCTGGCTTTGCAAGAGCGAGGTTTGTCTGACTTTTTCGGCGGTTTGATAGAAAGCCGCATCCGTCAAATCATCAAAGCTGCGAAGATGCAGGGACAGTCTGTCGAAACTACCCTTCAGACTTTAGACCGTTTCTACGCAGAGGGATTGATGGGTGAAATGGAACTAGGGCGAGAGTCTAGCGAAAAAACTCTCGCCGCTTGGCGGTATCAGCTAGAACGCCTCTGGCCGGAGGTGGAACCCTAAGACGATGACAGATTGCAGATTGCAGATTGCAAAAAACTGATGACCATCGAGGTTGGGAAGTTGCCTCAAGTTGCATTTCTTTGTAGTGATATAGGAACCGCGGCCGACGGTTAGGATGTTCTTAATTGCACAAACCCTTGCGGAACATTGCTTCTTCCTTCTCTCCTAGATAACTCAAGCCTTCCATCCGTTACATTCGGTTACATCCGCAGAAAGCGAATCCGTGGCCCAACTTCCTTTGGTCTGGGCCCTAGTCTTGACAGTTGGAGCCTGCAGCTGCTTGGACGATGGCTAATCCGGGCCCTCGAACCCTCGAAGGATGCCCGTATATTCACTGATAACCCGCGAGCTGTTCTCCAATTCCCTTCTATCACTGGAAAAATGGTATAACTTATCACAATAATTCGTTATAAATATTAAAAATTTTCGGAAAACACGCGATCGCAGGTATATCATGGTAAAAAGTTTACAGCAGAGATCAGTAAGTTCCACAAAAGCTTAGATCGTTTAATATTGACTTAGAAACAAAATCTTTAGCAGACAATGCTACTGCGATCGGGTTTTCCCATCGGGTGCTGTTGTAATTTCACAAATTAGCAACTACCCGCTACCAATTACCCGTTACGAATTAATAGCAACTTAAGTTGTTCATGAATACAATTTTTAACAGGGGTTTCATCTATGTTTGCTGTGCGTGAGACTAGCTCGGAGTTATCAGTGTTGCATATACCTGAATTTTGTACTTGGAACATCTCCTTAGAATCAACTCTCCTAGACCTGCCACTCTCCAACTGCCAAATTGAATTAACTCAACAGGCAAAAGAAGTAGCCAAGGCTTTTGAAGAAAATTCCATGCTTCCCGGCGTCATTTTGACAAATGAGGGTAATTTTGTCGGCATGATATCCAGGCGTCTATTTTTTGAAAAAGTTAACTGCCGCTACGGAGTAGAAATGTTTTTCAAGCGGCCAATAGAGGTACTGTACAAGTTTGCCAAGGCAGAGGAACTCGTACTTCCCGCCAGTAAGTTAATAGTAGAAGCAGCCCAGGAATGTCTTTACAGATCAGCCGAATTAATTTACGAACCCGTAGTAGTGGAAATAGCCCCCCAGACCTACAAGCTGTTAGACGTACACCAATTAATGGTCGCTCAATCAAGAATTCACCAATTAACAAATAAGTTACTCCACAAACAAACCCAAGCCAAACTCATCCAAACAGAAAAAATGGCGAGTTTGGGGAGGATTGTAGCAGAAGTAGCGCACGAAATCAGAAATCCGCTCAACTGTATTTGGGGAAATTTAACTTTTCTGCTGTCCTATTTTGAACACTTGCTTCAGCTCATGTCGGTTTATGAAGAAGAATATTCGGCACCCTGTCCCCGAATTGATGCCCTTAAAAAAGAAATTGAATTTGATTTTTTACAAGAAGATTTGCCGATTACCTTAGAAGGGATGGAGTTGGGAGCCTCGCAATTGCTAAAAATAGTTAACGGGCTGCACCACTTCTCTCACATGGACGAGACAAAACCAGCCGCGACAGACATTCACGAATGCGTGGAGATGACGCTGTTAATTTTGAAAAACCGCTTTAAAAACAACATAGAAGTGGTTAAAAATTACGGCGAACTGCCGCTAGTTAGCGGCTACTCCGGTCAGTTGAGTCAGGTGTTTTTGAATTTGTTAGTTAATGCTCTAGACGCGCTGACAGAGTACGCCGCCGATCGAGAAATAAAGACCCACTGCTCGGACAACTGGCAGCCCCAAATCGAAATTACCACTAAAGTCATAGAAACCGAAGACGGCAAGCGGGTGGCAATTTGCATTGCCGATAATGGGCCCGGCATTCCTCCAGAAAATCACCAGCAGATATTTGACACCTTTTTTACCACTAAACCAGCAGGCAAAGGCAGCGGTATGGGGCTGGCTATCTGCCATCAAATCGTCACAGAAAAGCACGGCGGCCAAATGAAATTGCGATCGCAACCAGGCAAGAACACTGAATTTGAAATTCTCCTGCCTATAGTTCACAAAACATGATTAACTCAAGAATATTCTCGGTTGTTCGCTCCTGCGCTGAAATGATAGGCTAGCTTAGTAGTACGTTCTCATTTCACTTTCCCAGCGTTTCGGCAACTAAAAGTTCCAGTGGCAAATAAATTCAGTTCCAAACTCCTTAGCCCTTCAGTCTCCGAAGGCAGCCATCAAGACCTTTCGCTAGAGTCTACTCTCTGGGATTTGCCCCTGTATGACTTTCAGGTTAAATCGAGCTGCTTGGCTGTGGCAGTTGCCGAAATATTTGAACAGTATCCCCTAGTGCCGGGAGTCGTCTTGATGGAAGCAGGAGAGTTTGCTGGCATGATATCCCGCAGGCAACTGCTGGAATATTTGCTCAAACCCCAAGGCCCCGAGCTATTTTTGCACCTCCCGCTGAAAGTTCTCTACAGTTACGCTCGCCTCGAAATATTATTAGTCCCAGAGAGTACAACAATTTTGGCAGCAGCTCCACAAGCTCTGCGTCGATCGCCCGAATTGCAGTCAGAACCAATCGTCGTCCAAATAGACTCCCAATCTTATCGCCTCTTAGACCCTCACGCGCTAAACATCGCCTACTGGCAAATTCGTGGCATCGAAACTCAAGTCCGCTACGAAAGAGCCCAAACTCAAATGATTCAAAGCGAAAAAATGGCTAGTTTAGGGCGTTTAGTCAACGGAGTAGCCCACGAAATTTTAGATCCGGTAGGCTTTATTTGGGGCAATTTAACCTACGTAAGCGACTACAGCAAAAACTTGATGGAGTTGCTCTCAGTTTACGACGCATACTGTACTGACCCCCCGCCGGAAATAGCACGGCTCAAAGAAGAGATCGACTATGACTTTTTGCAAAACGATTTCCTCCGAACTGTTGCCAGCATCAAATCGGGAGCAGAACGTTTGAGCAAGTTAGCAACCAGTTTGCAAAACTTCTGCCACATCGACGATATTTATCCCAAACCCACCGACTTGCACGCCAACATAGACAGCATACTTTTGCTGCTCAAAAGTCATTTGACGAGGGAAATCCAAGTAGTGAAAAACTACGGCTATCTGCCACCAGTACCGTGCTATGCAGGACAGCTAAACCAAGTATTTATGAATATCTTGACCAATGCTATTCATACATTAATTAATGAAGCCGTCGGTCAAGAATTGGCGAAAGAGTTCAAAGGTGGAGGACTCAGAGACGCCGATCGCCAGCCTAAAATTGAAATCACAACTCAAGTCTGCTGTCCCGAACCTGCGCCGGATTTAGACAAACTTCATGTTCGCTGGGTTTCGATTTGCATAGCAGATAACGGGCCAGGAATGTCACCTAGCAAGTACAAAAAAATCATAGAATCATTCTCTACGGAAAAACGCGCCCTCAAAGAAACCAGTTTAGCAGTTAGCTATCAAATAGTGACGGGCAAACACGGCGGTGCGTTCAGAATGCGATCGGAGTTAGGCAGAGGCACTGAATTTGAAATTTTGTTACCCTTAGCTTAAATATGACTAAGGCCAACTGTCATAAATAGGAGTTGAATTTAGGTATGTAGTTGCGCGTCAGCGCTCTTTTCCAAGGAAATAGCGCTGAAGCGCAACAACATACCTTTGTTTAACGATGCCCATTGCGTAATTTTTATTAAAGAAGGAAGAAGGAAGAGGGAAGAAGTTACAGCCTATTCCAGATTTATGAAGTACAGGACACGGCAATGCTGTGTCCCTATCTGAAAACGCTGTAACAGTCAACAGTCAACAGTCAACAGTCAACCATTATCTAACTGACTGCCGCACATTTTACAAAATCTAGCATTAGCATCGTGTACAGACCAACCGCAACCTTTACAAACAGCTTCTCCGTGATTAGCACTTTTAACTAAGTGTTTAATCAAATCCCCCAATTGCCAAGGAATCAGAGCAATTCCCGTCAAAATCATCAAAATAGTCAGAAAACGGCCGGATTCCGAAATCGGAGTAACATCCCCAAATCCCACCGTCGTCATCGTGACAACCGAAAAATAAACCGCATCCAAAAAAGTCCCAAAACTTTCGGGATTTGCCGGATGTTCGACTTGATAAATCAAACCAGAATAAACAAAAATTATTGCCAGCAAAGTAAACAAAATCCGAGCAAAAATAACCCCATCTTCGCTGCTGATGCGGAAAATAGAAATTTTTAATTCCAGAAAACGGATGAGTCGGAGAATTCTAAACCAGCGAAAAATGCGGATAAAACTAACGTTGACAAATCCCAGCAAAAATGGTAATATTGCCAGCAAATCAATAATTGAAAAAAAACTAAAAATAAACTTAACTCGATTTTCGGCACACCATACTCGCAATAAATACTCAAACACAAAAACAACTAAAAGCGCTGTATCGAGAGTTTGTAAATTAATTCTAACAGCTTCCGAAATCGGGTAAGTTTCGGCGATGAAGCTGGTCGAAGATAGGAGAATGAGTCCGGTAAGAGTTAAATTTACGGTTCTGCCAATGGGGGTTTCGATGTCTTCGAGATAAAATCCAATTTGCGATCGGGTTAACATAGATGAGATAATTAATACCATTTATGAGATAAGGGAATTATCGCATATGAGTATCGAATTAACGAAGGGTGAAAGGTTCAATCTTTCTAAAGAAACTCCTGATTTCAGTAAAATTGCGATCGCCCTGGGTTGGCAAGTCAGCCAGACAGCACAAAACTGCGACATTGACGCATCTGTTTTTATGTTAGGGGCGGACGGTCGCATTCCTGATGAAAAGTATTTTGTATTTTACAACAATCTGACATCGCCGGACGGTGCGGTGCGACATTCGGGAGACAACAGGAATGGACAAATAGACGGAGATGATGAGACGGTTTATGTGGATTTGAGTAAAATCAATTCGGCTATTCAGGAAATTGTGTTTGTTGTGACTCTTCACGAGGGACAGGAAAAAAATCAAAGTTTTAGTCAAGTTACAAATGCTTTTATCAGGCTTTACAACCGAGAAACTCTTAGCGAATTGGTTCGGTACAATTTAAATCAGATATTTTCCCAAGAAACGGCTTTAGAATTTGGACGCTTGTATAAGAAGAATGGCGAATGGAGATTTCAGGCGCTAGGACAGGGATATAATGCTGGGTTGCAAAGTTTTGTAGACCAGTATTATGTTGAGAATGCGGTTGAGAAAAGCTCGAATGCTGGTGAAAAGGTTGATGATGCTGAGGTTGTGAGGCGGTTTAGCGATCGCGTGGATCGGTTATTGCGCGAAGAGGCGATCGAGGAGACACCGATTCCAGCATCTAGTGAAGCGGTAGAACAGCCGGCTGCTACTCCTGTGAATGCGGATACTGTGGAATCTCAGGAAGAGGAAAAAATAGATGATTCTGCACTAGAAAATCTGGAATCAGCTATCAGTGCTGAGGAATTTTTGAAACGGTATAATCAGAGAGAACGAGATTTTACTGGAGTTAATCTAGCAGGAGTAAATCTGAGCAGAATAGTCCTGAGTCAGGTCAACTTGAGTAGGGCTAATCTAAGCGGTGCAGAACTTTCTGAAACAAACTTATACGCTTCTAACCTGAGTGAGGCAAATTTATGTCATGCAAACCTTCACCAAGCCAATCTCAGCTCAGTCAACTTAGGTAAAACACAATTACTAAATGCAAATTTAAGTGAAGTAAATCTGTCTAATTCAAACCTAAGTGAAGCTAATCTGAGTGGGGTAAATCTCAGTAAAGTTCATTTGTTATTGGGGACAAACTTCAGCAGGGCAAACCTCAGTAAAGCAAACTTAACAGGGTTGAATTTGAAGGAATCAAAATTGATGAAGGCTGATTTGAGTAATGCAAACCTAAGTGATACTAACCTATTAATGGCAAACCTTGAAGGGGCAAACCTTGAAGGAGCAAAACTTCAACAAGCACTTTACAACGCACAGACTGTCTTCCCCAGAGGCTTTGATCCTGTTAAAGCAGGTGCTTGCTTAATTGCTCCTAATGTTTCACTGAAAGAAGCAAACCTAGCTCGTCGTAACTTGAGCGGAGTCAACTTGAGTGAAGCTAACTTGAGTGGTGCAAATCTAACGAAGGCAAATTTGCAGGGTGCAAAACTCCTGCAAGCAAATTTGAATAAAACCAACTTAAGCGAAGCAGATATGAGGAGTGCCAACTTAACGGCGGCAAACCTGATAGGAGCAAACCTGATGCAGGCAAATTTAGGATCTGCCAACCTAACTGCGGCAGACTTGAGTGGAGCGAATCTGAAAAATGCACAAACAGATGGGGCAAATTTTAGTGGTGCTAATCTGACAAAAGTTAATTTGGTTGGTGGAACTCTTCAATGTAATGTCAGCGGAGCAATATTAACTGAAGGAAATCTCTGTGGGGCTAACCTTCGTTATGGTAATTTTACTGGAGCCAACTTAACTTCGGCAGACTTGCGTGGGGCAGATTTGGATAATACAAACCTAGAAAAAGCCAACCTAAAGGGAGCGAACCTAAGTGGGGCGGTAAATCTGGAAAAGGCAAAACTCGCAGGTGCAATTATGCCTGATGGCACAATTCACGAATAAATTAATGTTTGTAGTAACGAATTGAGTTCTTAGAAATGGAAGGAGTAGGGCGTGTTTTCTTGACCCGGAGATCCCCCCTAGCCCCCCTTAAAAAAGGGGGGAACCGGAAGCACTCAAAGCAGGGTAAGCTCATCTAATTTGGTATAAATTGTACTTGACAAAAAGGGCAAGATATAAAGGAACATCCTGTCAATAG